>CAZNQJ010000107.1:0-5867 GCA_964575205.1 uncultured Campylobacterales bacterium
TTTTTTTCAAGCGCCACAATATTCTGAATCGTTGTGAGCACGCTGTCGGGATTGAGACTGATCGAATCGATGCCCAGCTTCACCAAAAATTCCGCCATTTCAGGGTAATCGGAGGGCGCCTGTCCGCAGATGCCGCTGTGGCGTCTGTTGCGGCGGCACCCGTCTACGGCCATTTCGATCATCTTCATCACCCCCGGATCACGTTCGTCATAATCAAAAGCGACGATTTCGGAGTCCCGGTCGACCCCAAGGGTCAGCTGCGTCAGGTCGTTGCTGCCGATGCTGAAGCCGTCAAAGATCTCGCTGAAAGCGTCGATCTCTATGACATTGTTCGGTATCTCGCACATCACGTAGATCTTCAGGCCGTTCTCGCCCTTTTTCAGGCCATATTTTGCCATGGCGTCAACGACTTTTTTCCCCTCCTGCACCCGCCGGCAGAAAGGAATCATCAAGACGACATTGTCAAAGCCCATCTCATCGCGCACCCGTTTCATCGCGGCGCATTCAAGCGCAAAGCCCTCCTCATATGCCGGGTGCGTATAGCGGGCGGCTCCTCTGAAGCCGATCATCGGATTGTTCTCATCAGGCTCAAAGACCTTTCCGCCAAGCAGGGTCGCATACTCGTTTGTTTTAAAATCACTCATACGCACGACGCAGGGTTTCGGATAGACCGCTGCGGCAATCGTTGCCACCCCTTCGGAAAGCGTCTTTACAAAAAAATCAATTGGATCATCATAGGCACCGGCGAGTTCGGCAATCTGCGTCTGCGTTGCTTCATCGACTTTTTCCGGGTGCTTAAGCGCCATCGGATGTACTTTGATGTATTCGTTGATCACAAATTCCATGCGTGCAAGGCCGATGCCGTCGACCGGAAGCGATGCAAGGCTGAAGGCAAGATCGGGATTGCCGAGGTTCATCATGATCTGTGTCTTTGTCTTGGCAAGCTTACTGAGATCCGTCTTGACTATCTCATAGTCGAGTTTCCCCTCGTAAACATAGCCCGTCTCGCCTTCCGCACAGCTTACCGTCACTTCCGCTGCATCTTGAAGCATTTGGGTTCCATTATCCGTTCCGACGACGGCAGGAATGCCGAGTTCGCGGCTTAGAATCGCCGCATGGCAGGTGCGTCCGCCCCTGTTGGTGACGATGGCCGCCGCCGTCTTCATGATCGGTTCCCAGTCGGGGTTCGTTGTATCGGCGACGAGGACTTCTCCGGGTCTGAATTCGTTCAGACGGGAAGCATCTGAAATGTAATGGACCTTGCCATGTCCGATCTTTGATCCGACAGCCCGACCGGTGACAAGGAGCTTGCCTTTATCTCTGAGGTGGTAGATTTCAAGGGTTGTCCCTTTTTTTTGCGATTCCACCGTCTCGGGACGTGCCTGTACCATATAGAGATGCCCGTCATCTCTGTCTTTGGCCCACTCCATGTCCATCGGTTTATTAAATCCCGCCTTTTCGGTATAGTGCTTTTCGACTTTGATCGCATAATCGGCGAGTCCCATCACATCGTCGTCGCTGATGCAAAAATGGGCCTGTTCCTCTTCAGTCGTCTCAATATTCTTAGTATATTCCGCGGCGATACTGTCTCTGTTGAGCACATCGGTAAAGACCATTTTCAGCTGCTTTTTGCCCAAACGCCGTTTGAGTACGGCGCGGTGCCCTTTGTTGAAGGTCGGTTTGTGCACATAAAAGCTGTCCGGATCAATGGTCCCCTGCACAATGTTTTCGCCCAGACCGTAGGCGGCGTTGATAAAGACCACGTCTTTAAACCCAGTTTCGGTGTCGATACTGAACATGACACCGCTAGACCCTTCGTCGGAACGCACCATCTTCATGACGACCACGGAAAGATAGACTTTGAGGTAGTCAAATCCGTTGTCGTATTTATAATGGATAGAGCGATCGGTAAAGTTTGAGGCGAGGCAGCGTTTGTAGGCATCCAGAAGGGCCGCATCGCTTGCGATATTAAGATAGGTGTCATTCTGTCCCGCAAACGAGGCTTCAGGAGAGTCTTCGGCAGTTGCCGAAGAGCGTACGGCCAGGGAGATCGACTCGCCATACTCCTTTTTGAGTTCGGCATACCCCTGCAGGATCTCTGCTTTTAGATCTTCGGGGATCACGCAGCCGTAGATGATCCCGCGGCACGCTTTTCCCCGCTCCTGCAGCTGAGACATATCTTCAGGGTCAAGATCGTCCAGCAGCGCATGCAGTTTTTCCCATACGGCGTTGCTGTCGAGCATATATTTGTAGGCGCCAGCGGTTACGGCAAAACCGTTTGGCACACGGACACCTATCGATGTCAGGTTTTGATACATTTCTCCAAGCGATGCGTTTTTGCCGCCGACTTGCGGCACATCCTCAATGCCTATCTCTTTAAACCCTTTGATATAGTGTGCTGACATAAATTACTCCTTTATAGTCAGGCTGAGCGGGCTGTTCCCGATCATCGCCAACATGTATGCAGATAGATTTTTCCTTGACTATCTGTTGTTTTGGTTCGTGCCGTTTTTAAGATAGCTTCCCATAAACAGCAGTATGAATCCGTCAAGAAAGAGACTTATCCCGACAAAAAATCCGACGAGCCACATTGCACTGAAAGGCCATCCGATAATAAAAATCACAGCCAGTATAAAAGAGAAAAAAGCATTGATCAGCCATATCCACCATCCCTTATAGGGCTTCATGGAAAGGCCGATCGCTGCATTGCTGAAGGCATCAAGCAGAAAGTAGAAGGCCAAAAGAAGACCCACCGCTGCAACGCCGGGTAGCGGCAAAAAGATGATGAAGAAACCGGTCGCCGTCAATGCAAACGCTTTGAGCCAGCCAAGCCAGTCGTTCCTGGCTGTCATCCATGTAAAATAACCGGCGGCAAACCCGCCAAGTGCCAGCAGCCAGCCGACAAAAAACACGGTTACAATTGACATGATCTGAGGATAGAGCATGCCGCCAAAGCCCAGTATAATAAATATAAGACCGGCAACCGTTGCATGCTTCGAAACCTTTTTCTGCGTCTCTTCGTCAAACTCAAACAGATAACTCAACATTTTATCTCCTTCATATAGTAACGTTTCGAAAGCTTCATCAACATAACATTAATCATAGCATATATCACAACTGACAATAGGAAGTAAATATAATTGTTATATAAAAGTATTGGCGCATCTAGTTTTTCTTCTGCTTTGCCATCTCGTCTCTTTCGAGCCGTTTATCCATAAACAGGGAGAGCACCGTCTCCCTCTCTTTAAATCGAAAATAGAAAAAGCTGAATAAAAAAACGATAAGAATAACGACACCGCTTGTCAAAAGCGATGCCGGCGAATTCAGGACATTGTAACCGACAAGGACGATAACCGCTGCGACACACAGGATGGTTCCGAATCCTGCGATAAGACGATTGGCGCCTGTCTCTTTGTAGAGTCTTACATTGGCAAAGTTCACCAAAGCGAATATGACAAGAAAACCTATACTGCCTGCTAAGGAGATATTGTCAAGGTTAAACAGGGTGGCGAAGATGATACTGAGCAGGGCGATGATGATCATACCGTCGTACCCGCTTCTAAGCTTCTCTTCAAAGATCTCGGGCAACTCGCCCAGTTTGGCGATCAGGTAACTGGTCCGCCCGCCGCCGTAAAGCGTGGAGTTGATCGCTGAAGCTGTCGATAAAAGTGCGGCAATGCCGATCAGGATGAAGCCTGTTCTGCCGAAAAAGGGCTCTGCCGCTTTGGCAAGGACATAATCCTTTGCTGTTCTGGCCTCTTCAAAGCTCAGGTTTCCGACAGCGACGGCAGCGATGACGATGTAGAGCAGTATCACAAAGATAACAGAAGCATAATACGCCCTTGGAAGGTTCTTCTCTGGATCTTTGATATCTCTGGCGGTATTGGCGATCAGTTCAAACCCCTCATAGGCTAAAAAGATCATCAAGCCGCCGGTAACTACCGACGGTATGGGCATCCATTGAGAGGTTGACAGATGGTGCGGCTCTATCGTCAATACACCGACTCCGGCAAAAACGAGCAGGATGAGCAATTTGACCGACACCATGATATCTTCAGCTTTGCCCGTCATAAACGCACCAAAAAGGTTGATGAGCACAAACAGGACAATGACACCGGCGGTAAGCGATTTATGAACCCATTGGACGTCGCTGCCCATGATCAGTGCCGAACCGTAACTTCCGAAAGCATAGGCATAGAGTGCAAGCATGATCACGTAACTGATAAGCATCAGGGTGTTGACAAGCGATGAAAAGAGGCCGTTTCCGAATGCCTGCACGATAAATTCGATCGTACCGCCCTCGCTTGGATAGCGCAAAGAGAGTTTGACATACGAATAGACCGTTACCAGCGCGATCAACCCGGCGATGGCAAAAGCGATAGGCGCGGCCCCCTTTGAAAGGAGAATGGTCAGACCCAAAACGGCAAAAATACCGCCGCCCACCATGCCGCCGACACCGATGCTGAATGCTTCAAGAAATCCGATTTGTCTGCTATCCATATTTTTCCGCCAAGTTTATATTTCAGTAACGATCAATTATATGGCTTTAATGACAACAAACAAAACAGGTATTATTAAAGAGGGCTTGAGCAGCGAAGAGGATTGGCAGAGAGCCCAAGAGCAGTTGTTGCAATTACTATTACGAAGGATGTCACCGTGGAAGAGCAGCAGCCACCGTAAGCAAGGTATAAAATGAAAATCAGACTTTTGATGTGAGAAGGAACCTAGGGTGGTATACAATGATGGGTATGAGAAAAAGTTTGTTATTACAGGTTGCCGTAGCTATTACTTCGGCTTAGTCACGTTTATTTAGTATGAAAAAGAGAAGAGAGGCCATCTCCCCGACCGAGAAGTACAAAGGTACTTCGCAGTAACGCCTACTTAAGGTAAGGCTGCAGGGCGGCAGGGATTGTGATACTGCCGTCTTCATTTTGAAAGTTTTCCATAACCGCGACCAGGGTACGGCCGACCGCCAGTGAAGAGCCGTTGAGGGTGTGCACAAGGATGTTCTTGTTATCGATCTTGGTGCGGATTTTGGCGCGGCGGGCCTGGAAATCACGGGTATTTGAGACGGAAGAGATCTCGCGGTAGGTATTCTGGCCCGGCAGCCAGACCTCGAGATCGACTGTTTTGGCAGCACTGAAACCGAGGTCGCCGGTACAGAGCGTGACCAGGCGGTGCGGCAGCTCGAGCGCTGTCAGAAGGTCAGAGGCACAGCTTACCATCTCTTCAAAAACGGCATCGCTCTCGTCTGGTTTGGTGATAGAGACAAGCTCGACCTTGTGAAACTGGTGTTGACGGATGATACCGCGGGTATCGCGTCCGGCTGCACCTGCCTCTTTTCTGAAACACGAGGTGTAACCGCACATCTTGATCGGCAGTTCGCTTTCGGCAATGATCTCGTCCTGAAAGAGGTTGGTCAGCGGAACTTCGGCAGTCGGGATGAGATAAAGCTCGTCATGCTCGACCTTATAGAGATCATCTTCGAACTTCGGAAGCTGTCCTGTCCCCTCCAGGGCACGGCGATTGACAAGCTGCGGGACAGAGACTTCGGTAAAGCCGCGTCCGCGGTTGAAGTCGAGCATAAAGTTGATCAGTGCCCGTTCGACTCGCGCGCCCATATCATAGGCAACAGAGAAGCGGCTTTTTGCCACTTTGACACCGCGTTCAAAATCGATCCAGCCGTTCTTTTCAGCCAGTTCCCAGTGCTCTTTTGGGGTAAACGTGAAGGTGCGGGGCGTCAGCACTCTTTTGATCTCGACGTTATCCTCTTCATCGGTACCGTCGGGAACATCGCTGTCTGGCATGTTCGGTACGGCCATGACGACACTTGTCAACGCCTCTTCGGCTTCACGCTGCTCATCCTG
>CAZNQJ010000108.1:0-5808 GCA_964575205.1 uncultured Campylobacterales bacterium
GGAAAGGCCCAGATGAAGCACCTCGTTGCACATCAACAGATAGGTGGCCGCATCGGAACTGCCCCCGCCCAGACCGGCAAAGGAGGGGATCTTTTTCTCTACGCTTACGGCATGGCTCTGCATAAGACGTTTCAGGCTCTGGGACTGTGTCGCTTCCATAAGCGCCTTGTAGGCTTTATAGATGGTGTTCTGGGCGGTCTCACAGTTGAAGTCGCCTTCGATGACAAATTCCTCATCCTCTTTTGGAACAAAGGTGAGGGTGTCGTAGAGGTCATTGACAAGGACGAATCGCGAAAGGATCTCGTGGTAACTGCCGCGTTTGCCTGTGATCTTTAAAAAGATGTTGACCTTGGCATAGGCTTTATAACTCTTCATGCAGACTCACTCTGTTTAAAAGGTAGTGGACGCCCTCATCGTCGAATTCGAAGATGGAGATGCTCCCGCCGTTATCGACCCAGTAGGTGCCGTTATCGGTACGCGCAAAAGCATCTCTTTCAAGCTTCTGTCCCAAAAGGATCGTGTTGGTATCACCGGTATAGACGTTCTGCGGCATATTGAGGCTTTTGCGAATGTCGAGGGCTTTCTCCTCTTCATAACAGAACTGCCCTTCATGAAGCCGTTCCAGGGCCGAGAGGATACCGCCGGGAACATCCAGCCTTTGCGCGATAAGCCGTCCGAGCGAGCGGATATAGGTCCCCTCGGATACG
This sequence comes from uncultured Campylobacterales bacterium, assembly GCA_964575205.1. Lineage (GTDB taxonomy): Bacteria > Campylobacterota > Campylobacteria > Campylobacterales > Sulfurimonadaceae > Sulfonitrofixus. The sequence goes on from CAZNQJ010000108.1 coordinate 708, forward strand.
GTGGCTTCGAAGGTGACGAAGGGGTGGCAGTAGTGGATGAACTCCGTCTTGTAGATCGTGGAGTGAATGGTGTTGAGCGTCACCTCTTTGCCCTCGCGGGCAAGGTCATAGGCGCGTCTGCCGTCGATCTTTTTGGCACTGAAGATCGGAGGATGGTACTCCAGCTCCCCTTCGAGGGATTTGACGGCCTCTCTGATCTTCTCTTCATCCAGTTCTTCAATCGCATCGATACGCGAGACGGCCTCTATATCCAGGGTATCGGAGTCTGCTCCCAGCCAGAGGGTCGCGCGGTAGCTTTTCGGGGTTTTGTTCAAAAAGCGGAAGAGGGAGGTGTATTTACCGAAGGCAACGATCAAGACCCCTTTGGCAAAAGGGTCCAGTGTCCCTGAGAATCCGGCCTTGGCTGCGTTGTATTTGCGTTTAAGCTGCGACAGGAAGCTGTTTGAACCGATGCCTGAGGGTTTGTATGCCACAAAGAGGCGATCGATATTATCACGTTTCTGTTTTGCCATTTTGTTAGAGGCGCTCCACAAATGAGGCAAGTATATCACGCTGGGTACCGCCGAAATTGATATTGAGTTTGAACTCGCGGCCTGCTTTGGATACACCCAGCACGCGTCCCGGACCGAAGATCTTGTGGCGAACGAGGTCCCCTTTTTTGAAGGCGGTGTTCTGTTCGACTTTCAGAGAGCCTTCACAGAGACCGGCTTCGGTAAGAAAACGGCTTTTGCCAAGGTCGGTGCGGCGTCCTTTGTAGAAACGGCTGTTGACATGCGAAAGGGTGAGCGAGTCTTTGGCCCGCGTAAAGGCGACATAGCCGAGGCGGCGCTCCTCTTCGGTATCGCTTCCGTCGCCGATGAGCGGCAGAAAGCCCTCTTCAAGGCCGATGATGAAGAGATGTTCGAACTCAAGCCCTTTGGAGGCGTGGATACTCATGATATAGATACTTTCGCCTTCGACTTCATCCTGGTCGCTTTGCAGGGTAAGTTCGTTCAAGAACTCGTCAAGCGTCGCCTCCGGGGACTGTTTGATGAAATCCCGGAAGAGGCCGTAAAACTCGTCCATATTGGCGACGCGCTCACTCTCGTCAGGGAGGTTCTTGTAGATATCCTTGAGTCTGAAATGCGCTTCAAGGGCATCGATGAAATCGTAGGTCGAGTGTTCTGCGACCATAATCACTTCTTCGATATCCTCAACAAACTTTTTGAGCGTCTGCGTGTTTTTCTTTTTGACGAGCTCTTCGAGCTTTGAGACAGGGCTCTGTTTGATAAAGTCATACATCGATATCTCTTCGGCGATCGCCGCCAGCTCAATCTTTTCCACGCTGGCTTTGCCCAGCCCCCGTTTTGGCTTGTTGATAATGCGTTTCATCGAGAAGTTGTCATGCGGATTGGTAATCAGGCGAATGTATGAGATGAGATCCTTGACCTCGGCACGGTCATAAAATCGGAGCCCGCCGACAAGTTTGTAGGGGATATTCGCACGGTTAAGCCCCTCTTCGAGAGAACGGGAAAGGGCATTGACCCGGTAAAGTACCGCAATCTCTTTGGGTGCGATCCCTCTGTTGATAAGTTCGGCTACCTTGGCTGCGATCTTTCGGGCCTCTTCATTCTCATCATGCGAACTCAGTGTGACGACCTCGTCCCCGCCGGCTCTTGTCGGGATCAGTGTCTTGCCGAGGCGCGAGCGGTTATGCTGGATCAGGGCATTGGCAACTTCCAATATGGCAGCACTTGAACGGTAGTTGTGCTCGAGTTTGACCACCGTGGTGTTTGCAAAATCTTCATGAAATTCCAGGATGTTCCGGACATGTGCCCCTCTCCAGCCATAGATGCTTTGATCATCGTCGCCGACCACACAGAGATTGTTGTGGTTCAGGCAGAGCTTTTGAAGCAGGCGGAACTGCAGCTCATTGGTGTCCTGGTACTCGTCGATCATAATGTACTGGTACTGCTCGCTCGTCCGTTTCGCAAGCTCTTCATGCTCATCCAGAAGTTTATAGGTCAGTGCCAGTAGGTCATCAAAATCGACAAGATTGTTCTCCAGGAGGTAGGCTTCGTACTCTTCATAGATCTTGGCGATCTGCTTGTAGTTCTTGAGCTCTGCCTGTGCATAGGCCTGTTCGGGGGCGATAAGAGAGTTCTTATAGCGGGATATTTCGCTGGCGATCAGCGGCAGCGGCAGTTCGGCATTGATCTTTTTGAGAATGCGTTTTTTATCATCGGTATCGATCACCACGAAGTTGTTTTTACGGCCTAAAAGGTGAATGTTGAATTTTAAAAAGAGCAGACCGAATTTGTGAAAGGTGCACAGAAGCGGCGGGTATGAAGTCGGATTGATCATGGCAAAGGCGCGTTCGCGCATCTCTTTAGCTGCTTTGTTGGTAAATGTAAGGGTCAGGGTGTTGTTCGGAGCGATGCCGACGACATCTAGAAGATAAGCCAGTCGTGACGTGATAGTCTTGGTCTTGCCGCTTCCTGCCCCTGCCAAAATAAGCAGAGGACCATCAATCTGTTTAACTGCAGCACTTTGGGACTCGTTCAAATTATTGAAAATTTTATTCATCAATCTTTAATCTTTTAGGTAGATATTTTATTATAGCGAAATTGATTTAAATAATGGACTTGCAGGACACTCCGGCCTGCCTTTGTTAGAATATAGATTTTATTTATGATTTATAATAGTTATATGCATGGTTTATAATCACAAAATAGTTTCAAATAAGAAGATGTTATTTATATGGGGTCTTTTTATTTATAATTCTGCGTTATAATGTTTCAAATTAAATTATCATACACAAAAGGAGAGCTTATGTTAAAAGATTTTGCAAAACTCCATACTTTCTTAACTGTCATCAAAGAGAAGAGTTTTTCAAAAGCGTCTGCAAAGCTCGGGATCTCCCAGCCAGCCGTTACCCAACAGATTAAATTTATAGAAGAGTATCTTGACACGAAGATCGTCGAGCGCAAAAAAAACGGGATAAAATTGACAAAAGAGGGTGAAGATCTTTACCGTATTGCAATCCGTCTTGAAAAAGCGATCAATTCGAGTGAAAAAGAGCTGCTAAAGATCATTAACAAAGATTTCACCTTTATATTGGGTTCGTCTCATTCCATCGGCAACTACATCATGCCGCGTTATCTTGGTGCGATCAAAGAGAAGATCAACAACGAGGTCTATATGAATGTCGGCCTGTCGGAGGAGCTGATCGATGCCATAGAAGACAAAAAGATTGATATTGCTCTGATTGAATCACCGATTTTCAGAGACGGTATCATCTACCGCGAATGGATGGAAGATGAGCTGGTCGTCTTCTCCAATCAACCTATTCCAAAACAGCTTCGTCGTGATGATATGTATATGTTTGACTGGATCTGCCGGGATGAAAAATCACACACCCGCCGCATAACAGCCGAGGCCTTTGATGAGATCGGGGTGGAGTGTGCAGGTTTTAATGTTATCGGAGTAGTGCAGAGCCCTACGGCGATCAAAGAGTCTGTCATGCATTCACCAAAAGATGCACTGCGTCCTGTTGTCTCTGTGATCTCCCGTCATGTTATTCAAGACGAAGTGGCAAACGGGACTCTTTTTGAAGCGCGGATCAAAGGGCACAAGATCGAGCGCAAGTTGTATATCGCTTACGGCAAAGATCGCAAGCACGATGCATTCGTCGACAATGTCGTAAACTATCTTCTTTCGCTTAAAGTCTGATCCTGTTTTTACGAGCACTGATACTCGTAAATCTTCCGCTCAAACGGTTCTGGCACAAATTGGTCGGAATCAGGAAACAATGTCGATTAAAATTTATAGATTAGACCAAGCTGCAAGCTCTCCCCGCGAGCACCTCTTATATCGGCAGCCTCGTACTCAAATGAGACCTCCGCATGCGGCGCAAACGAGTATTCGACGCCAAATGCCCAATTAGCCCCGTGTTCAGCCCCTTTTATTTCTAAGTTTCCAAGATCCTCGTGCTCGTATCCGTACCCGAGCTTTCCCAATATTATGAAGTGTTCCGTCATCGGATATGTCAACACCGTATTGACCCCATAGGTGTAAAATGAGGCATTTGCCGTTTCACTCTCGCCGGTGGAAAGCGTCTCTTTAACATCTGACTTGGAATATGTTCCATCTAATTCAAGCGCAAAATATTCGGTGAACGAGTAGCCCAGGTCAAAACCCACACCATAGCCGGCGGCTCCATTCATTTACCCACATAAGTATTATTGAATATAGTATTAACTTTACTGATTAAAATTGTGAATTTTTCTTAATAGATCAGACCTTGATCAATATGCAGATGCGTGTCTATTCAGTTGTTTAAAATGGGATCTAGCCGAAAAAAAGAGAAATAATATTAGTCCGACGCAAAGGGAAGTGATAAGAATAAGAGAGAGTATACAGCGCTGGTTTGGCAATATGTTACAATACCCCAAAAAATGAAAGAACATGCATGCAAACAACACTTACATTTATCGGTAACGGCAATATGGCGCTCTCTATGGCCCAGGGTTTGAAAGAGAAGTATACTATCGAAGTCGTCGGGCGCGATATGACTAAACTGGATGCCTTTGAAGAGGCTCTTGGCTGTACCATAAAAAAAGCGTTCCTTAACAATTTTGACATTTCCGGCAAAACGCTTCTGCTCTGTATAACATCGTTGAAGTCGGCGAGCAGCTTAGAGGCAAGGCAAAAGTACTCTATTCCGTCCTTGCAGGAACAAGCCTTAAAGCACTTTCAAACAACGTCAAGACAGAAGCTGTGGTGCGTGCTATGCCAAACCTTGCCGCAACGGTACAGAGGTCTATGACAACATTGACAGGTGATGTGGATTACAGAGAGGATGCGATAGCGCTTTTCAGTGCTATCGGATCAACCCGTTGGCTCTCCTCTGAAAAAGAGATCGATATAGCAACGGGTCTTGCCGGTTCCGGTCCGGCATACCTGGCGCTCATCGCCGAAGCCCTGACGGACGGGGCTGTTAAGCAGGGACTTAAACGCGATGACGCCATGGCGATCATGCGAGGGCTCTTCAGCGGTTTCGGCGAGCTGATACAAGAGGTGCATCCTGCACTTCTAAAAGACGGTGTTATGAGCCCCGGCG
>CAZNQJ010000109.1:0-5804 GCA_964575205.1 uncultured Campylobacterales bacterium
CGCCTATCTGCGCGGTAAAATCGCCGATCAGAAACTGTACTTTCGCACCGAACTTCTGGAATGTGGCCAACTTATGCAGCAGTACGGTGTGACCCAAGTGGAGGTCCGGGGCGGTCGGGTCAAAGCCTGCTTTGACGGTATATGTTTTACCTTCTTCAAAATAGGCTCTCAACAGCTTTTCGATACGCGTCGTATCGATTATCTCTGCCGTGCCTCTTTGGATCTCTTGAAGTGCTTCTTGAATCATTTTTTTCCTATCTATTTACTTCGGTACGCATCGTCCGTGCGAAAAAATTGAATGACTTTAATTTTTTGCTCTATTTTACCGCGTAAACGGTAAAGATCGCCTTCCGGCGACTGAAATTCGAGCTCACAGTACTGAATATGTTCCGCCTGCTCTTTTCCCAGTTCAATACTGTTTATTTCTATATTTAATTTGGCAAGATAGGTCAGGAATCCGGCCAGAGCACCTTTGGCATTCTGCATACTGACGATCATGTGATATTTAAATATGTGCTCTTTTCGCCAACGTACGAAGAGCATCGGCACCTCGTCATCCATCATCTTCGCCGCATGTTTGCACATCTTGTGGTGGACATGCGCCTTGCCCTCCTGGTTAAAGGCAACGATCTCATCCCCCGTTTTCGGGTGGCAGCAGTAGTCAAAGACGACATCGGAGATACTTTGATTTGAAAAGACCTCCAATGAACCGAAATGGTACTCTTTAAGCTTGAAACGGTGGGAGGTCAAAAAGCGGGTAAAACGCCCTTTCACACGAAGATCATCCGTGTAACTCTTGACGATCTCCTTAAGGTAATCGATATCGCGCGCGATTCGGACACGGTTGTCTACCGTGCCGTTTTTATGGCACCACTCTTCGATGCGGGAGACTTTCAAATTCAGTATCCCCACCAATATCATCAGACCGCTTCGGCTGTCGATGGCCCGGATACGCTGGTTGCAGTTGGCACGAATGTTACTCTTGGCTCTGGTGGTCTTGACTGCATCAAGCCAAGAACAGCGGGTGATCTTCTCCTGGGCAGTCATAATGCTGACAATATCGCCGCTGTGTAGTTCGCTGAGCAGTGAAGCGCGCTCTTTATTGATCAGACAGTACTCCGCCGTGTCACCGATCTCGGTGTGAATAGCATAGGCGAAGTCCAGCGCCACAGCGCCCCGAGGCAGGGTAAAAGGCTTCCCTTTCGGCGAAAAAGCCGTAAGATCCTCACTGTAGAGATCATTTTTGATCAGTGCATAGAAATCTTCCACCGATTCGTTTTGATACTGCAGATTATTGAGCCAGTCGAGGTTGATGGTATTGCCCCCGCTTTTGTATTTCCAGTGCGCGGCGACACCCAGCTCTGCGGTGCGGTGCATCTCAAAGGTCCTGATCTGTACCTCCAGGATCGAACTTTCATGAAAGATACTGGTATGGATGGTCTGATAGCCGTTCTCTTTTGCGATGGCGATATAATCTTTAAAGCGCGACGAAAGCGGCTGAAAATGGAGGTGGACAAGCCCGAGTATCTTATAACAGTCGACCGGGTTCTTCACCAGTATCCGTACCGCCAAAAGATCCAGGATCTCGTCGATCCCGATCCCTTTGCGCTGCATCTTCAGATAGATCGAGTAGTGGTGTTTCACCCGCCCCTTGACCTGAAAATCTTCAGGCATAAACCCGTTTTGCAGGATCAGCTTTGTTATCGCCTGCTGGAAGGCGTTGAGTTTAAGCTCGATCGCGTGATAGTTCTCGTAGAGGTAGTCGACAATACTCTTCTCTTCACTGGGAAAGACATATTTAAAACTCAGGTCTTCCAATAGGTTTTTGACAAAAGAGATACCCAAGCGGTGTGCGATAGGCGCGTAAACGACCAGTGTCTCTTCGGCGATACGCTCCTGTTTGTGCGGCGACAGCGCCTCTAGCGTCAGCATATTGTGCAAACGGTCGCAGAGCTTCACCACCAGAACACGGACATCTTCGATGGAGGCCAGCAGCATCTTGCGGAATGAGAGCGCGGAGACGATCAGTTTTTCATCCGAAGCCGAACTGGCGAGATTGGCATCGCGGATCGAATCGATCTTGGTGAGCCCGCCGACCAGATGCGCCACGTCATCGCCGTAACGCGCTTTGACCTCCTCAATGGTCACCAGCGTATCTTCCACCACATCATGCAAAAGCGCCGCGATGACCATCGACTCGTCTTCGGTGATCTTGGCAACGATAGAGGCGACCAGGATAGGATGAATAATGTAGGCCACACCGCTTTTTCTGAGCTGCTCTTTATGCGCATCGGTCGCAAATGCCAGGGCATCATTGACCTTCTCGTTGAGAACAAATGATTTGCGTAAAATGGCACCTGCCTCAGCAACACTCTTGACCTTTACAATGGCCGCAATATCGACTTGGTCCATTCAAATCCTTAGGAGGCTACCCTGTAAAATCCTGCACGGATCCCTGAGGTGTCCTGTTGTTATTGATGTGAATTATAGCAGGGGTACTTTAATATTTTTTTTGGGAAAGATAACAATTGAAAGCTGATGCTGAAAAAGGGAAAAGCGTGGGGAGGAAAAGTCATAAAATGAGGTGAAACACCTCATTTGCTTCAGTCGTTGTCAGTAAAACCTTTGATGGTGACAACACCTTCAGCGATCTCCATAAGCGCAAGATCGGCTGCTTTCATCGTTTTAAGATCAACGTTGAGTTTGCTTTTGGCACCGTTAAGCAGGTCTTTTGAACGTTTTGCCACGGCGATTGCCAGCTGGTATGGGTCAATATTGGCAGTTTGAAGTGCTTTTGCTGTTAATTCTTCTGTTCTCATGATGTTTCCTTATTTTACTATTGAACAATTTGTCAGGTTGCCGTTGATAATCTCAAGCAGATTGCCTGCTTTGAACATATCACAGACAATAATCGGCAAAGAGTTATCTTTTGCGAGTGCGATAGAGGTATCATCCATCACATTGATATTTTCGGCCATCGCTCTATCGTACGAGATGACGTCCAGTTTGACGGCATCGTCATACTTGTTCGGATCCCTGTCATAAACACCGTCGACTTTGGTCGCTTTGATGATGACTTCGGCACCGATCTCAACCGCACGGAGCGTCGCGGCAGTATCGGTTGTAAAGAACGGATTGCCCGTACCCGCGGCGAAGATCACTACCCGTCCTTTTTCAAGATGACGCACCGCGCGGCGTTGAATATACGGTTCAGCGATCTGCTCCATTTTAATAGCCGACTGCACACGGACTTTCATATCGGCATGCTCACACGCTTCCTGCATTGCAACCGCATTGATCACAGTCGCGAGCATTCCCATATAGTCACCCGAGGTACGGCGAATAATTCCGTCTTTTGCAGCTGACACGCCACGGATAATATTGCCGCCGCCGATGACGATAGCCACTTCGATATCGGCATCGACCAGCGATTTGATCTCATTCGCAATATATTTTAAAATCTGAGTATCAATTCCGTGACCGTTCTCACCCGCTAAAGCTTCACCGGAGAACTTCACTAAAACACGTTTAGAACCCATTTGATACCTCTTTCTATTATTTAAAAATCTTTGGATTATACTTAATAGTTGCTTTTAAAGTGCTTTGAACCATCTTGAAAAATGATGAATACAGAAGTTCTCTACGTAGACCTTTCTGCAGCAGGGTCTGAATAATCACGTCAGAAGATAGCCCCGCGGTATCTATCCATACCCATAATATATTACGATTATTTATAGACCCCTTATCAAAATTTTATGTTAAAATAGTATCATTAGTGTGTACTTCATCTTAAAAACTTGAGACATGAGGTATAAACTTCAAAAATCCAATATTGTAACAGCTGATCAGATAATTCGGATGTCCAATAAATAAAGAGAGACTACTTTGCGTATTTCCTTCCTGTTCTTACTTCTTAATGCCCTGTTCTTTACCCAGATTCTTACAGCAGCAGATGATGCTCAACTCAAAAGTGCCCTTTTAAAAGCGATCGATGCGCATGACACCGCCAAGGTTCAAGCGCTTGCCGACGGCGGCTATGAAAGTATCGACCGAGATGACGCACTTCAAGAGAAGATATATATCTATTTTGAAGAGGAAAAAGAGCGGGCACTTCATGCCAAGGAGCAGGCCGGGACAGATGCTGTCGCCAAGAAAGCAGCCGATGAAAAGATGAAAGCCGATGCTGCGGCCAAGGAAATAGCTGACGAAAAAGCAAAAGAAGCTGCCGCTGCCAAGAAAAAAGCACAGGAGACGGCAAACGCCGAAGCGGCGGCCAAGAAAGCGGCCGATCAAAAAGCAGCTGCCGCCAAAAAAGCAGCCGATGCGAAAGCAAAAGCAGCGGCTGCAGTAAAAGCGACGCCTGCTGCCAGCACTGCGGCTGCAAGTGCTGCAGCGGCCAAGAAAGCCGCTGACGAAAAAGCGAAAGCGGACGCAGTTGCTGCCAAGAAGGCTGCGGATGAAAAAGCAGCTGCAGATGCGTTAGCCGCTAAAAAAGCCGCCCAGAAGAAGAGAGCCGTAGAGATGTTGGCTGCCAAGAAAGCAGTAGAGAAAAAAGCCGCAGATGCGTTAGCCGCGAAGAAAGCCGCCGAAGAGCAAAAACGCTTAGAAACTGCAGCGGCCAAAGAAAAAGCGGCAGCCGAAGCGAAGGCTGCGGCCGAAGCAGCACCGAAAGCGGTCATTGCCGCACCGGTTGTCGCAGTACCGGCTGCCGCTGCGGTAAAAGAAAAAGAGAGCTTTAGCAGGCCGCTTGATGTTTCGGACAAACAGCTGATCGGTATGTGGAAACAGGTCAGCAGTGACAGGGTCAACACACTTGCCGTAAATAAGGACGGTCAATTTACGCTTGAAGAAATTGAAGACGACGGCACCCTAACCCTGACGGGAACATGGAGAAACGATAAAAACATCTTCATGCTGAGCATCAAAAAAGTGCAACGCAACATGCACTCGCGCGAAACCAGTATACACCGTATCTATAAAATAGAGGAACTAAACGACCACCGGCTTGTTCTGAGCGACCAACGCGACCGCATTGCCTACGATCTTAAACGATAAACCCCGGGGAAGTTCTTCTTCCCACTTCTAATTCAAACAAGCACACCGCTTTAACAACATTTTCAGATCGCACAGCAGGTCTCTACATCGTCTTCGCGCCGTAGCTTTCTCTGAGTTGTGCTCTGTTGCATTGCAAACTACTCTTTGAAATCAGCAGGCGTGCAGTTTCATGAATGGCCTGTATATTGCGCAACATCTCCCTGCCGCAAGGCATTTACGTTACAATATAGAATCGGTTAAGTGATGGGGATGATTATCTGTCCAAATCTCGGCGCTTTCATTCAGGAGAAACCTTTAATGCTACACCTCTCTTTTTGGATCGAAGCTTTTGCAGGTCTTGGACTTTTTTTGTTCGGCATGCTCTACCTTGAATCGCAGATCAAAGCTTCCGCCGGGAGAGCATTCAAAACCTGGGTACACAAAACGACAAGCACCCCTTTTAAAAGCCTTCTGACCGGACTGTCCGCCACAGCACTGCTTCAGAGCTCTTCGATAGTATCGCTAATGGCCCTCTCCCTGATCGGGGCACAGCTGATCAACCTCGAAAGCGCCATTGCGATGATCTTCGGCTCCAATATCGGTTCAACCGTAACGGCCTGGATCATAGGGCTTGTCGGTTTTAAAATGGATATCAAACTCATCGCCTACGTCATGATCGGCATGGGCGGCCTCGGCGGTGTCCTGGTGGACGAAGGGAGCCGCTGGAAAAACTATTTTGGCAGCATGATGGGTTTTGGCGTTATCTTTCT
>CAZNQJ010000110.1:0-5760 GCA_964575205.1 uncultured Campylobacterales bacterium
AGCCGTACTGTTTGCTTCGAACGAGATGGCACTCTATACCCTGTCAACAAAAGAGCTGGTGTTCAAAGAGGGCGGCAACGCACCTGTTGCAGTCGATACCCGCATTGCCAATCCTTATTTCCTGAACGAACTTGTCCTCTACCTGACGCTTGACGGCAAGATCGTGATCATCAATTCGGAGACGAAACAGGTACTGCGTTCGATGCTGGTCAGCTCAGAGGAGTTTTTTAACAATATTATCTATTTCAACGTCATCGACGATGTCATGGTGGCTGCCACGGGCTACCGCCTCTTCTCTCTGAGCGAAAAAGAGCGCCGCGAGAAGTACGAGATGCGCGATGTCATCTTCAGCAAAGAGGGAATCTGGCTCAGTACGAAAGAGGGTGAAGTGGTGGCTTTGACACCGTCGCTTCAGCTCAAGGCAAAGCGCAAGTACCCGTTTGCGCACTTTTTGGGCATGATATTGACAAAAGAGAAGCTCTATCTGCTTGAAAGAGAGGGATACATCATCGAATTGAGCAAAGATTTGAGCGAATCAAATGTCTATGAACTCAATATTGATGACGGCTTTGTCTACGTCGGCGACAAAGCCTTTTACGTCAACGATACGATCTATCCTGTCGAGTAACCGATGTCGAATGAACTTGAGGCTTTCCTGGAGTATATTCAAGTCATCAAGGCGCTCTCGAAAAAGAGCTGCGAAGCGTACCGAAGCGATCTGCATCAGATCGAGAAGCTGACTAAAAAACCGCTGATCGCCCTGGACACGAATGCTACCCTGGACGCACTTTCGTCTTACGAGAACAAGCGTACGCTAAACCGTAAACTCTCCGCACTCAACGCATTTTTCGAGTTCTGTTTCCGAAGCGAGTTTGTTCAGGACCGTCAAAAGGTCAAACTCGCCAAGATCCCTAAGAACCTGCCAAAGTTTTTGACCTACGAGCAGATACAAAACGGCTTGAAAAGTATAGAGCGCAGCTCGTGGCTTGGCAAACGTGATGCGGCGCTTATTCTTTTTCTCTACGCTACCGGGATGCGGATTACCGAGTGTTTGAACATGCACCGTGACGATATCGACGGCTACTGGCTGCGCGTGCGTCACGGCAAAGGTGACAAAGAGCGTCTTATTCCAATAGCTAAAGAGGCCCTGGCCCTTTTGCGCAACTATCTGAGCGAAGTACCCTTTGACAAAGAGCAGATCTGGCTCAATTACACCGGCAAATCACTGAGCCGGATCTCCGCTTTCAAGATCACACAGAAATATCTCGGCATCTCACCCCATGTCCTGCGTCATTCGTATGCGACAGCCCTGATATTGGGCGGGGCCGATCTGCGCATCGTGCAGGAGCTTCTAGGCCACTCGTCACTTCTGACGACACAGGTCTATACCCATGTCCAAAAGCAGAACCTGCAGGATACGGTTTTAAACCATCACCCGATGGCGTAGATAACGATGCGCAGCGGAGAGTCGTAACCGGGTGAGCGTCAAAAGCAACGGCAGCGCTTTCGCTATAATTACAGATCTATTTTAACGATTTCAGAGGGTAGAACAAGTTGCAGCAAATTTATGAAATACCTAAAAGAGAGTATATGAAAGCATTGATCGATCAGCTGCACTCCAAGGGCAAGCTCTACAAACGACTTGTCGAGATCCAGCCTAAAGAGCTCAACATCCGCAACAAGATCCGTATCTTCAATGCCATCGATACCAACAGCTATTTTACAACCATCTTTGTGGTCTCGCAAAAGAGCCGTCTGTTGATGAAGGATGTGCAGAAGTTCGAAGAGATCTACCAGAAACTGGTGACGTACAGCGGACATAACTACAAATACAAAATACTTATCATCGATGCGCCGCTCTGTTCAAAAGCGCAAAAAGCTTTTCGTGACGCGGCATGGAAGATAATGTGATCCTTTGCGACATCGGTAACACCTTTGTCCATTTCCTCGAAGGCGAGAAGGAGTCCAAGTTCTTAACGGCTGATTTCGAACCGGCAAAGGTTAAAGAAGAGGTCTTCTACATCAGCGTCAACCCCGCACTCGACGAAAAATTGGCCGCGCTGCCAAATTGGCATGATCTGCGAAGCTGCATCGATTGGCAACAGTACTATACAACGATGGGCATTGACCGTATTATGGCCTGTGAAGCTGTTGAAAACGCCCTGATCATCGATGCGGGCAGCGCTATTACGGTTGATCTGGTAACAGACGGCCGATTTGAAGGGGGCTTTATCTATCCCGGCGTTGTAGCGATGCAGGCATGTTATCGCAATATTTCCCCAAGGCTCGATTATAGTCTCAATTTTGAGCTTGATTTGGATAAAATGCCAAAAAATTCCCGGGATGCGATCAGTTATGGGGTGCTTCGTACATTGTACAGTGAAGTGATACGCCACAACCGCAAGATCTATTTGACGGGTGGGGATGCAAAAATCCTGGCAAAAATATTTCCCGAAGCGGTTGTGGATGAGCAGCTGCTGTTTAAGGGAATGAAAAAGATGATGGAGAAGAGATGTTAACAGTTGCACTGCCCAAGGGGCGTATCGCGGAAGAGACACTGGCGATCTTTGAGACGATTTTTGGCGAGTCATTCGCCTTCGATGATCGTAAACTGATCCTGGAAACAGAAAATTTCCGTTTTTTACTGGTACGCAACCAGGATGTGGCAACCTATGTCTATCATCAAGCGGCCGACATCGGTGTTGTCGGGCTCGATACGCTCGAAGAGCAGGGGCTCGATGTCATCCGTCTTCTTGATCTGCGCCGCGGTATCTGCAAGGTGGCTATCGGTATGCGCGTGGGCGAAAAGCTTGACCTTACCAAGGCGGAGATCAAGGTCGCTACAAAGATGGTCAATATTACCAAGCGCTACTTTGCAGAACGCGCTATCTCGGCCGACGTGATCAAACTGTACGGTTCGATCGAACTTGCCCCGCTGGTCGGGCTTGCCGATATGATCGTCGATATTGTCGAAACAGGCACGACAATGAAGCAAAACGGCCTTGAAGTCGTCGAAGAGATCATGGAGTCATCGACCTATCTCATCGCCAATAAAAACAGTTTCTTTGAGAAAAAATCCGAGGTTCTCGATATCTATGAGAGGATCAACGGTATTGTCAGCAAAACGAAATGATCTGGAGCTCTACGCCCGCGTAGAGCACCTGCTGGGAATTGGCGAGTCGACACAGTTTCTGCATGACTCCTATGCACAGACACTCGAGGCCTACGGCGTCAAATCGGTCCTGGATATCGGCTGCGGGCGCGGCGGCCTGATGGAACAGCTTGCCTTCGACCAGATCGAAGCCAAAGGGATCGATCTGAGCGAAGTGATGGTCGAAGAGGCAAAGGCAAAAGGGCTGAATGCCGAATGCATCGATATCGCCGATGAAAAAGGGCAGTATGAGGCCGCCGTTGCGGTCTTTGATGTCCTTAACTTCATGGATGCCGACGCACTCACTACCTTCCTCGACAACGTTGCAAAGGTCCTCAAGCCCAAAGGGCTCTTCATCGCCGACATCAACACCCAGTACGGTTTCAGTGCCGTTGCCGAAGGGACGATGAACGCCGAAGACGAGCACGGCTTTCTGAGCGTCGATGCTGTCTATGACGAAGGGGAGCTGCGCACCATCTTTACCTATTTTGAAAAGGGCGAAGGGGAGTGCTACACCAAAGAGCAGCAGATGATCACCCAGCATTTCCATCCGCTCTCGTTCTTTCGCCGCAAACGTGGCCTGAAACTCATCAAGCACGAAAAGATCTCACTTTACGACAAAGATGACAAAGCACTTCTGATCTTCTCCAAAGAGTCATAGCCTCATCTCTCTTTAGCCTGCAAGGGGCACCATCGACCTGACTGCTCTGTTGCCGTACCGAACAGGGCTGAATAGATGCAGTAGCCTCTCAATAGGATCATGTTGCTGTCTTCAAACGGGTCCAAAATAACCTTCAACCCCACAAAAAAAGAGAATGGTTTTGCTATAGGCTGGAATCTTTCGATAAAATACACCTAAGATAAACAGAGGATTTTGGATGAAAGAAGATAAAGCGCGCTGGAATGAAAAATACGCCCTGATGCCGATGCCCGAGAAGGTCGCTTCGGTCGTTGAAAAATACGCCTCTTTGGCGACAGTCGGTACGGCCTTGGATATTGCGGCCGGAACAGGCCGCAATACCCACTTTCTGGCAGAGAAGGGGTTTATGGTCGATGCCATCGATTATTCGGACTATGCGCTTTCAAAGATCAAGAAGATGGCGACCATCAACAAGATCGAAACCGATCTGGACACCTACCGTCTGAAGTTCAACACCTACGATCTGATCGTAAACTGCAACTATCTCGACCGCCGTCATTTTCCCCAGATCAAAGAGGCCTTGAAAGAGGGGGGTCTGCTGATCTTCGAGACCTTTATCGTGGCACACGGCGAGGTATATCACCAGCCGACCAACCTGGACTTTGTGCTGCGTAAGAATGAGCTTCTGCACACCTTCATAGGGCTTGATATTATTTACTATGAAGAAAGAGACGAAGTCAATCTTCGCGGTGAGAGAGTAAAGGTGGCCTCGCTTGTGGCCCGCAAGTACAGGGCGCTGTAAGGGTTTTATGCCTCTTTTTGGAGCAGTTTCTTCATCAACTCGATATGGTAGTTCTCCTGGTAATTGATAAAGTCGAAGAACTGCGAAAGCTCGGTGTCGTTGACCGCTTCGGCCAGAGAGCGGCACTGTTCTTTGGCGTTCTCCTCCTCCTGTATGCCGTTTAGAACGAACTTCTCGATGTCGGTGACCTTGTAGGTCATCTCGTGGAGTTCGCGCGGAAGCGCCAGAATGCCCATCTGTGCCATCATATTGCCGAAGGATTTGAGATGAAAGTGCGACTCGTCTATCAGGTCCTGGAAGACGTTAAAGTGGAGGAGTTTGTCGGTGCGCGCCTGCATGTAGGCGTAGACCAGAATGAGCTCATACTCCTTGTAGGACTCTTCGAACAAAAAGAGGGTCAGGGCATCCGTTTGAGCAGTGTCAAGCGGCTTGTTCGGCAGTGTCCGGTGCATGTCGAAAGCGGTGACTGCGGCATTATTCGCGCTGTTTTCAAGCAGGGAAGAGAGGTACTGGACGAGGTAGCTCTCGTCAGCGGTGATCCTTGCCGTTAAAATGTCAGTCGTATAATGCGCCTGTGCCCTCTTCAGCTCATCGATCAGGTAGCGGAAGATGTCGAAGTTGCTTTTTCCTCTATAGAGCTGCTTGGCGCGGTCGTAGTTGTAATCACTGCCGGTTTCGAGCAGCGATCCGCCCAGCCATTTCAAGTGGCGAAAAGCGATCATCGAGAAGTCGTAGAGCCGCTCTTTGATCATGCTGTTGTCGACGGCGAACGAGGCGAAGAGAATGTCAAGCCACAGCTCGTGTTTGATCTGATAGAGTCTACTCATTGCTGTCCCCGGTCTCTTCGGTATCGCAGCTTTCAGTGCTATGGATGACATGCATCTCCTCTTTCTCACCGCGGGCAAGGTTCTGTACATTGATCAGCGAGGCGATAAAACCGTTAAAGACCATCTCTGCACAGATCTTCTGCTGCGCAGTCAGCACGCCGAGCTTCTGTTCGATCCTGACAATCGCGTTTTTGCCGTACTCTATCTCTTTGCCTTTGATCATCTCGGTGAACATCGAACCGACGACGACCGTATCCTGGCAGCCGTTAGTGGCAAAGGTCACATCGGTAATCGCCTCTTTGTCTGTTTTGATGTAAAAGATGACGAACTCGCCGCTCTT
>CAZNQJ010000111.1:0-5626 GCA_964575205.1 uncultured Campylobacterales bacterium
CAAGGACAGTCTTAAGAACAATTGGGAATCACCGGAAGAGTTCATGAAGGAATTCACCCATAACCAATATGAACACGGGGAGGGCTGGACCATGAGCCTGGGAAAAACGATGGATGATTATGTGACTGGTGATGTGAAACTGCACCCCTTTTTGGTCCAGGGCAATTTCGGAAAGTTGTCGGGACATATATGCAGGGTTGACATTGGTCAGTGTCAGTTTATCATTGACCTTGATATCCCGCATCGCTAGCTTAAGGTAGGGGTTTGGCCGGGTTGTTTCGGTAACAGGGACATAGACGCCGCCGTGACGGGAGTTCCAGAGACGCGTTATCAGGATCTGATCAAAAAAACTTCTCGCCGACTGAAGCGCGATGCGCTCCTGCTCCTGTTTGGCATTGCTGTAGTTCCACAAAAACGAGACGGTGACCAATGTTATCCATGCCAAAATAAAAAATATGACGGTCATTTTAATTTTCATAAATTTTCCTCGCCTACTATATTTTACGCATTTGTCAAACTTACTCTATATTTACATAATATACCATAATAGCTTTCTGCTCCTATACCTTTTTATACTACAAAGCTCCAGCTTGTGATAAAAAGGAGAGATCTTCTATTATTTTGCAAAATATTTGGGAAGTTAAAAAACGCCGGAGAGAAGAGGCAGGGTCTATGGAAGAGAGGTTTAAAATCCGGCCTTCAGCTGCTCAAGCCGGGCCTCAAAACGAAAAAAGTCATCCTCGTTTTTCTGCTTTTTCGCCCCCTCCGAGAGAAGGGTGTATTTGCGGATAAGCTCTTTTCGGACGGCCCCGTCGAAAGGGCTCTCAAGATGTTTTTCCAGGGCTTTCACGCGGAAGCGGTCCATCTCCGAATATTTCATCGAGAGATGATCGCTCCCGCCCACATATCGGTAGGTCAGTTTCTGGGGGACAAGGTCGATCTTCTCTTCTCTGAGCACGCGCAGCCAGAGGTCATAATCCTCGCACACCTCCAGAGACTCGTCAAAACCGCCGAGACGCTCAAAGAACTTTTTCTCCATCAGCACCGAAGAGGTCGCGATGTTGGAAAAACCGAGGGCCTCTTCAAAACGGAGCGTCTCGGGCTTTTGGTACTTTTTGGGCAGAGGGAGCTCCCTCTCGCCGCTCATCCACACCTCATCCGTGTAGAGGCATTTTGACCCCGGGTTCTTTTGATGATAGGCGACCTGGAAGGCAAGCTTTTTGGTGTGCCAGGCATCATCGGCGTCCAGAAAGGCGATCCACTCGTTCGAGGCCATCATGACGCCGTTGTTGCGCGCGGAGGAGACCCCCATATTCTTTTGGCGCAGCAGGATGACCTCGCTGTAGACCTTGGCCACCTCGCTCGTCGCATCGCTCGAGCCGTCATCCACCACGATGATCTCGTCGGCCCGGTAGGACTGCTCCAAAACCGAATCGATGGCACGGGCTAATGTGGAGACACGGTTGTAGGCGGGGATGATGACGGAGATCTTCATCGGCCGGTCAATTACCAGACCTTGAGTTCGTTGTAGAGGCTGTCGCGTTCGACGGGGATGAAGCCGGTGTCTTTGATCTGGTCGATGAACTCCCGGAGGTCGACACCGTTGGCGCTCGCCGCGCCGGCGGCGGAGTTGATGGACTCCTTTTCGATCGTGCCGTCGAGGTCGTTGGCGCCGAACTCCTGGGAGAGGAGCGCAAGGTTGACCGTCGAGGTGACCCAGTAGGCTTTGATGTTGGGCACGTTGTCAAAGACGAGGCGGCTGATCGCCATCGTCTTGAGGATCTCATGCGCCGTCATGAACTCTTTGATGTTAAGGAAGTTGTTCTCACTCTGGTAGACAAGCGGGATGAAGCAGTTGAAACCGCCCGTTCTGTCCTGAAGCTCGCGGACGCGCATCATATGGTCGATGCGGTGGCGGCGCTCTTCGACATGGCCGAAGAGCATCGTCACGTTCGACTTGCGCCCCCTGTTGTGCCACTTCTCGTGGATCTCGAGCCACTGCTGCGAGTTGACTTTCCCCTTGCAGATGTAGTCGCGCACCTCTTCGTCAAAGATCTCGGCGCCTCCGCCCGGAAGCGAATCGACCCCGTTCTCGATCATGATGTCGATGATCTCGTCGTAACTCTTGTTGTACTGCTCGGAGAGAAAATGGATCTCGGCCGCCGTCAGCGCCTTGATGTGCAGCTGCGGGTATTTCGCCTTGATCTTGGAAAAGACGGTCGTGTACCAGTCGAGCCCGGTATCGGGGTTGTGCGCCGAGACGATGTGGACCTCTTTGATGCCGCGCGCGGCGATGTCGTCAACGATCGCCATGATCTCCTCATGCTTGAGGGTGTAGGGCTTGGGGTTTTTGCGGCTGGCGGAGTAGGCGCAGAACTTGCAGACATCCTTGCAGATGTTCGTCGGGTTGATGTGGCGATTGATGTTGAAGTAGCTCTTTTTGCCGTGCATCTTCAGACGTTTCTCATTGGCCAGTTCGCCCAGTTCAAAAAGGTCCATCTCATACAGGCTCAATGCCTCGTCAAAATTAATGCGTTCGCCCGCTCTTATCTTCTCTGCTGCATTCATAGTATGCTGTTTCCTAATCTGTTGTCTAATTATTGAGCGCATTATAGCAAAAGCTCTGCGGCGCTTTGTGATAGAATAAAAAGTACGTTCAAAGTATAATAATAAAACAATAAAACTCAGGATCCTGCCCTTTATGAACATTCAGATCGCTATCGAAGACCTCATTGACAAAAATGCAAAAGATTTTGAGATCTCCAAACTTTTTAAAAACTATATCGCCGAATACAAGGCCTCCCTGCCCGAACTGTTTGAAAGTTCCCAGGGCAAGGACTTTCTGGTCAAGCACACCAAAGCACTCGACAACATCATCTCGATGATGTACAAGACGGTGCTGCGCCGCATGTTCGGCAACTATCTTCCGATGCGCGGCTCCATTCCCATCGCCATCATCGCCCTGGGCAGTTACGGTCGCGAACAGCTCTGCGTACACAGCGATATCGACCTGATGATCGTCTATGCGAAAAATGACGGCTACAATACCGATGCCATTATCGAAAAACTGCTCTACCTCGCCTGGGATGCCGGACTCAAACTGGGTCACCGCGTGCACGAGGTCAATGACATCGAAAAGGCGGCGGCCGAAGATATCACCATCCGCACTTCTTTTATGGAGGCCCGCCTCATCATCGGCTCGCCCTTCACCTGGCACGGTGCCCAGAGCGCCTTCAACAACATCCGCCACACCAGACCCAAAGAGTACATTCTGGCCAAGATCGAAGAGGCCCATCTGCGGCGTAAAAAGTACCCCTACTCCATGCAGCCCAACATCAAAGAGGGGGTCGGCGGTCTGCGTGATTCGCAGCTGCTCTTCTGGATAGCGGTCACGATCTACGGAGTCTCTTCGCAAAAAGAGCTTATCGACACCGTTTTTACGGAGGAAGAGTACCGGGAGTACCGCATCGCCCTGGAGCTTCTCTTCCGCGTCCGTTCCGCACTTCACCTTGTGGGCGGCAAACAGCAGGACCAGCTGACGATGGACCATATGCCGCGCATCGCAAAGATGCTCGGCTTCAGGGACGAGCGCAAAATGGTCTCACGTCTTTTGGAAGCGATGTGGCGTATCAATAATTTTGCCAAGATCTTTATCAAAAAGATCATCCGCCCCTATCTCTATGAAAAAGGGAGCATCGCGACACATCGCCATCAGCGCACTGACAGGGGGCTATACGTGATCGGCGAGCGTGTTTTCAGCACCTATGACGGCAAACATTGCGATATCGAGACCCTGCTAAGCAGCCTGCTCAGCCTGGAGGACAGGCACTGGCTTTATGATCCGAGCCTGCTGAAACGCTTTACTTATGTCCCTATCTCCTACCCGTTGAACAAACGTGTCCATACCCTTTTGCGCAGACTCTTTGAACGCCGCTACAGCTACTCCTTCCTGAAGCTCTTTCTGGATGCGGGGATACTGCATCAGTTGATCCCCGCCTTCCGGAAAGTGCTTCACCTGCCGCAGTTCGACGGCTACCATCACTATCCGGTCGACCTGCACTCCATAGAATGCATTGCCGCCCTTGAAAACATTGAAGAGCCGTTCATCAGGAGCCTCTATGACACGCTCTCACTCAGAGAGAAAACACTGCTCAAGATCACCGTCTTGCTGCATGACACGGGCAAGGGACGCAAACAGGACCATAGTGAAGTGGGCATCAAGCTCATCGTCCCCTTTGCCAAACGGCTCGGCTTTTCCAAAGAGGAGCAGGAACTCGGCGCCCTGCTGGTCAGACACCACATCCTGATGACGACTATCGTCTACCGGGAGGACATTCACAGTGAGAAGACCCTCTATAAATTTATGTCCAGCATAAAAACACAAAAAAACCTTGCGCTGCTCTACATCCTGACCTATGCCGACGTTAACGGAGTCGGACCGGGCACCTGGACCTCGTTTCTGGCCAATCTCCTGCACGAACTCTATGATGAGTCGATGCTGATTTCGCAGCAGAACGAACGCATCAGCGATGCAACCAGACGCCTCGCAGTCGAAAAAAGAATCCAAAACCGCGAAAGTTTCAAAGTATTGCCGCGTACGATGCAAAAGAAGGTGCTGGGCATCGAGTCCAACCTCTTCTATTTTCAGCACGCCCCTGAAGAGATCATACGCATCGCCAACGAGGCGCGCAGCGTCAAAGCGTACCGCTACACCCTGGACACGTCAGGTGAGGGGCTGAGTATACAGATCACCCGCCGCATACCGCTGAACCTGACCTATCTGCTGGGCAAATTCGCCTATCTTGACGTCGCTTCGATGAATGTCTTTACCCTCTTTGACGACTTGAAACTCTTCGAGATCAGTTTTATGCGTCTGCCTGACCCTGATACCATTGACCATATTGAAGAGATCATCGAAAGTGCTTTCGATATGAGCCAAAAACTCGCACTCACTCAGCCCCGCATCAAACCCGAGGAGATCACGATCGACTGCGAACACTCCAAGGCGTATGCCCAGATGAACGTGCATACGGCAAACCAGCGCGGTCTTCTGGCCTATATCGTCAACGCCTTTGACGAGCTCGATATCAATATCGCCGCTGCCAAGATCCACAGTACCAAGAATCGTGTACGCGACTACTTCTTAATCGAGAAACAAAACCAAATGTGCGATAATGCCGACAAATTGATCTCAATATTAACCAAAGGCAATAATTAATGTGCGGAATCGTCGGATATGTCGGAAAAAATAGCGTAAAAGAGATACTGCTTGATGGTCTTAAAGAGCTCGAATACCGCGGTTACGACTCTGCCGGCATTGCGGTCTTGCAGGAAGAGAAGTTCTCGTTTTACAAGGCGGTCGGCAAGCTTGACAATCTTATCAAGAAAACAGCCGATTATCATCCGGAAGGTTTTGCCATCGGTATCGGCCATACCCGCTGGGCGACCCACGGCAAGCCTACCGAGCTCAATGCCCACCCCCACATGGGCCAATACTCGTATGTGGTGCATAACGGCATCATCGAAAACTACCAGAAGATCAAAAACACTCTTTTAGAGGGCGGTGTCTGCTTTTTAAGCCAGACCGACACCGAGGTCATCGTCCATCTTTTTGAAAAATACCTCA
>CAZNQJ010000112.1:0-5595 GCA_964575205.1 uncultured Campylobacterales bacterium
TTTCAGCCACATTGATCTTAAGATAAAGATCGCCGCTCTGTCCGCCCTGTTTATGCCCTTTTCCGCGTACCCGCAGCTTCTCGCCGTCTTTGATGCCGGCCGGAATCTTGATGTCGAAACTCTCACCCTGCAGATTAACGCCATGTTTACCGCCGAGGACCGCCACCGTAAAAGGCACGGTGATCGCACTTTCGATATCGAGGTTGACGCTCTGGCGATGGCCGCCGCCGCCAAACCCTCCGAAACCGCCTCCTCCGCCGCCAAATCCGCCGAAACCTCCGGCATTTCCGCCAAAACCGCCGCCCCCGCCGAACATCTGGCGCAGGATCTCGTCGAGATCGACATTTGACCCCTGTCCGCGTGCGAAATCATGGAAGTTCTGGCCGCCGAACATCTGGTCACCATAAGCGTCGTACTGCGCCTTTTTCTCTTTGTCGCTCAAGACCTCATAGGCAGCATTGATCTCTTTGAATTTCTCTTCGGCACCCGGATCTTTATTTACATCCGGATGGAATTGGCGCGCCAGTTTCCGGTACGCTTTCTTGATCTCTGCTTCGGTCGCATTGTCACTTACGCCTAATGTCTCATATAAACTTTTACTCACAGAATTTTCCTTGTTCAAATAAACGATAACTTATGATATATTATAGCAGATAAGTTGAGTGCAAGTCAATCAAGGTTAACGTTATATTTTTGAATAATTTGACCTTTTTTATTTCAACTTCAACAGATTTTTATTTTTTTATTTGTATAATGCGGGCCGTTGTCGGGGTGTAGCTCAGTATGGTTAGAGTACCTGGTTTGGGACCAGGGGGCCGAAGGTTCGAGTCCTTTCACCCCGACCACTTTCTTCTTCTACTTGGAACTGTTCGTTTCCTTAATTTTTATCTTCTTACTCGTATTAACCTCATTTATTTTTACAGCTTGTTTTGTCAGGTTTGCATCAACGGATTTTATTTTTGAACTGTCTATATCAGATAGACGCGATGCGGCTGAAGTAGTGTTCGTTTCGGACAGACTCTGATTGCAATCACTGAGATCTGCTTTTAACGCCGCTATCTGCTCTTCATAGCCGTTTTTCAAGGTATCGACCGTATCGTTAAGCTCTTCGACCCTCTCTTCAAGAACCTGTTGTGAACTGACGTTGGCGCCGTAGCTGTAGACGAGTTCGCCGCCCTTTTTTGCCTGAAAGAATGTCAAAGCGATCACAATGACCAGCGCTATAGAGTAGAGCGCCCGGCTCCACCCTTTTTTTACAAACAGACTCAGCACCTTCAATAGCAGCGGCAGGAGCGTCAGGTAGACAAGATAGATGCCCAAAAGCTTGTGCGACTTCAAAGCCGCCACCCCCTCCTCGCCCAGGAACGGCCCGGCCTCTTTCCCGTCCGTCAATCCGGTTGCATAGGCTGCTGCAAAGACAGCGACAAGCAGCACAAACAGAATATAGACCGTAATACTCAACGCCTTGCGTTTTGTGATCAGATTGATCAACTCCAGGATCAGGATGACAAGCGGCAGGACAACCGCGAAGTGGACCGCAACAGGGTGCAGCAGCAGAGGTATCGCATCGGGGATCTGAACGGGGATCGTAATCGAAGGTAGATTCATGGTTTGCCTTTATAAGAGCATTATGGATTGATTATATTGGATATGTGGTTAATAAACGGTGAGACGTGTTACGTGTTACGTGTTACGTGTTACGTGTTACGTGTTACGTGTTACGTGTTACGATTATGAAAAGGTGGCGAAGCTCACCTGAAGGCGAACTTGAAAAAGTTTCAGATTGGGTGCAGATTGTGCCGGACTAAGGCCGAAGGCGCACTGCTGTGCGTCGAGCGTGCCGCAGTCCGGTGCAAGGTGTGCCGAAGCTGGAACTTTAGTGCAGGAAGTGGCGGACTTCGGAGAAGTATAGTGACATGCCGAACTCGTTCGCCGCCTCGATGACCTCGTCATCACGGATCGAACCGCCTGGCTCGATCACGGTCTTGACACCCGCCGTCTGCGCCGCATCGATCGAGTCGCGGAACGGGAAGAACGCTTCGGAAGCAAGCGCCGCACCGGTGACGTCAAGACCCATCTCTTTTGCTTTTTTGAGCGCACATTGCGAAGCGTCGACACGGGAGGTCATCCCCATTCCCACGGCTACCATCGCCGCGTCTTTGACGTAGACGACACAGTTCGACTTGGTCAGAGAGGCGATCTTGTACGCGATCTCGGCATCTTTGAGCTCCGCTTCCGTCGCCGCGCGCTTTGAAACCAGTTTGGCATTTTTCACTTCATCGGCACCCACCTTGTCGGCATCCTGGAAGACAAAGCCGCCGTCGATGTGTTTGAAGTCTTTCTGGTCATTGGCCAGAACAATCTTGTCCGCGCCGTATTCAAACAGCTTGATGCGTTTTTTCTTCTCGAACACCGCCTGCGCCTCTTCGGTAATACGGCCGGCAATCACAACCTCAAGAAAGATCTCGTTCATCTTCTCGGCAAGCTCCGCATCGACCACACCGTTGACGGCAACAACACCGCCGAAGGCAGAGACCGGGTCACATTTCAGTGCTTCAACATACGCCTCGGTCAGGTTGTCGCGGATCGCAAAGCCGCACGGGTTGCCGTGCTTGCAGATAACAACGGCATTCTCGTCGCCGAAAGCCGCGGCGATCTTTACGGCGCCGTTAAGGTCGTTCAGGTTGTTGAAGCTCGCCTCGCCCTTGAGGGTCTTGAAGTTTTTGCTGAAGTAGCTGTCGAACTCGTAGAGCGCACCGTTCTGGTGCGGGTTTTCGCCGTAACGGGTGTCCATCACCTTGTTTCCGACGATGAACTGCTTCGCGCCGAAACCTTTGTTGAAACGGCTGTTCATGTAGTTAGCGATCATGCTGTCATAGGCAGCGGTATGTTCATAGGCCTTGATCATCAGGTCGCGGCGGAACTCGACCGTATTGGTATCGTTGTCAAGGGCGTTCAGAACAAGAGAGTAGTCCGAAGGATCCGTAACGATCATCACGCTGTCGAAGTTCTTGGCAGCCGAACGCACCATCGCCGGTCCGCCGATATCGATGTTCTCGATGATCTCTTCAAAATCATCCGTACGTTCGATCGTCGCTTTGAACGGGTAGAGGTTGACACAGACAAGATCGATCGCCTCGACACCGAGCTCTTTGGCCTGGTCAAGGTGCGACTGCTTGTCGCGGCGGTGAAGGATGCCGCCGTGGATGAACGGGTTCAAGGTCTTGACACGTCCTTCAAAACATTCCGGAAACTTGGTGATCTCGTCAATCTCGATCGCCGGTACGTTTGCTTCTTTGAGCATCTTGAAGGTACCACCTGTCGAAATAATCTCAAAATCATGGGCTACAAGAGATTTTGCAAACTCTACGATATTACTTTTGTCACTGACACTTAGAAGGGCGCGTTTCATACTCTACCTTGGAGAAAATATTTGTGGAATTTTAACGCAGTAGATATTAGGATCGGGTAAAACCGTAACCTTTCTGTTTGATTGATGAAAGAGAGGAGATTCCAGCCCCTAAAGCCTGATGAAGTGTGTTATTGACGGAATGAAGATCCACGCCGAAGCATCCCCCGGACACTCCGGTAATTATCTTGCCCTTTCTATTTGCAACCGGGAGCTGACTCCTGCCTACTCCACGATTTTCAGGTCAAGGCTGTGCGTCACATTGGGCGCCTTGTCCTGAACGGCATGATCGACGATCATGCGCAGGTCACCGAAAACCACATCCGCCAATGTGCTGTACTCAACGACCTCTGTTTTGTTCAGATCGCCGTTCATATAGGCATTTTCGACCGCACCTTCGAACGCAGACCCAGCGCGGCAGTTTCATCCGTATAGACCGTATATTTTGCGATTTTTTCCGCAATAACCGGCACGTCCGCCCATGTTCCCGAAATAACGGCAACACGCTGATAAGGCGAAACCGTTGTCTCTGTCGCCGCCGGTGTCGTTGCAGGCGTGCTATCCTCGCTGCTGCCGCATCCGCTGAAACCTGATGCCAATAAAATACTGAGAACCGCTGATCCCAAAAGTTTTGTACGTTTTTTCATTAAATACCTCCTGAATATAGAAAATCCGAGGGGAGTGTAATGGCTTCAGCGTGAAAAAATCATGAAAAAGAAGTATTTGAATTTTTAATACTACTTTAATGATTTTTTCATTTTAAATAGTAGATAATGGTGCATCTTCACATTTAAGGATTACAATGAAAAACGTTCTTTTAGCGATTATGGCCGCAGCTGTCATGATGTTCAGCGGCTGCAGTTCCAAAGAGGCGACACCGGGCTATACAGGCCCTGCTGAAGTCAGCACCTATTTTATAGCACCGCTGATGAGCACGGACGAGGTCAAATCAAAACTTGAAAGTGCCGGTTTTGAGATCGTTGCCGTCGACACAGTCGGTAAAGCAAAGCTTGACAGTATCGTTTTCACCAATGATTACCTTAAAGGTCTGGCAGACAGACCGGGACGCGGATTTTTGGCAGGCGCACTTCGTGTTTTGGTCAACACGGAAGGCAACGAGACCCGTATCTCCAATCCGCAGTATTTCGTCAAAGCATTTTTACAAAGTGACTACAAACTCGGTGACGAGCAGCCGCTTCTTGATGCGTTGAACAAAGCCTTCGGCGAGATGAAAATGTCAGAAGACAAATGGGAGTTTTCAGGCCTGGCCGATTACCAGTTCATGATGGGCCGCCCATACTATCAGGACATGATCACTGCCGGCGAAGGTGACACGGCGGAGCTCAATGCCAAGCTGCAAAGCACCAAAAAGAAAAACCTCATCTTTACGCTTGACGTTGGTGAAGGCCGCACGCTTTACGGTGTGAATCTCAACAGCCGTACCATGAAATTCGTCGACAAGATCGGTGTACAGAATGCAGGTATCCTGCCGTGGATGATCCTGATAGAAGACAACAAAGCGACCGCTTTGCGTGCCGACTACCTGATCGCTATCAGCTACCCGCTGCTTACTATGACCGAATTCATGGGCATCATGACGGTACCCGGCGCTGTCGAAAAAGACGTCAGCAAATATTTCAAATAGTCCCTGCTCGACCAAAGCATGCCGAAGATATTTTGGCATGCTCTTCTGCGTACATTTCCGAAATCT
The DNA here is from genome assembly GCA_964575205.1 of uncultured Campylobacterales bacterium. Classification (GTDB taxonomy): domain Bacteria; phylum Campylobacterota; class Campylobacteria; order Campylobacterales; family Sulfurimonadaceae; genus Sulfonitrofixus. The sequence goes on from CAZNQJ010000112.1 coordinate 5,121, forward strand.
ATCTATGACACATCTTCAGAGGCATTGAATGCGATCGTTGTGTAGAACAGCCCTTCCTGCTCTTTGACAGTATAGGTATAGTCGAGTTTCTCTGCAAGCCGCGCTATCATTTTTGAACCGATATAGGAGCTGAAAAGGGTTTCATCGCTCTTGCTTCCCATCTCGTTGACAATGTGCAGACGGCGGTTTTTGGAATCAACGTGATTGGTAATAGTCGTATTGTTTTTAGTATGCATGAAGATATTCTCAAAGACGGCCTGCATCACCTTCTGCATCGCCTCTTTGTGCACGGAGAGCGTAAAATCCTCCTCCCAGTTCGATACCATCTTAAGCCCTTTTTTCTCCAGAATGGGTCTGAAGGCTTCCTGCATCATGGCGCACTGCGCCTGCATCGGGACCGACTCTTTTCTCTTTTGCATATCCCACTCGATCTCTTTGAGAAAGAGCAGCTCACGCAGTTTGTTGCTGATGGTCC
>CAZNQJ010000113.1:0-5591 GCA_964575205.1 uncultured Campylobacterales bacterium
GAAGTAGAGAACGGTACAGCCTTTGTGGCTGTAGACTCTTGTCTTGTAGACCTCTCTCACGAAGCTGGTGGTGTCGCTGCCGTTTTTCTTGAAGTATTCGAAGTCGTGGACCCCCTCGAAGAGAGTGATCGCCTCTCTGATCTTCTCTTCGTCGAGTGAATTGACGTAGGTGACGAGGTCGGCGAAGAAGGGGCTGGGCTTCGCTGTGGAGATGAGGTAGCGGTAGGCGCGTTTTTTGGCCGAGTACCTGGCATGGAAATCGTCGTCGGCCTGCTCGATGCGGCGTATCGCGATGCTTTTTGGCAGACAGCGTTCGAGGCTCCCTCTGAGCTTCTCAAGATCGCTCCAGAAGGGCGGCAGGTCGAAATGGAGTACCTGGCGCGTGGCATGGACGCCCCGGTCCGTGCGTCCCGAAGCGATCACCTTGCCTTCGATCTGCAGCGCGCCGAGGGCTCGCTCAACTGCCCCGTTGACGGTCTGCCCGGTCTCGGTCTGCACCTGCGAACCGAAAAAATCGGCGCCGTTGTAGGCGATGGTCAGTTTGACACGCATCTAGAACCTGTGGACGATCTTGCGCCGGTAGTAGGGGTAGGTCGCGCCGAGCCAGAGACCGATGACGACCGGAATGGTGTAGTAGCCGAGGGCGTTGACAAGGCCGATGCTCATACCGTAATAGGTAATGACCGATGCGAACAGGAAGAGGTAGACATACCCCTTGTGCTGGCGCACATGGGCAATCCCGATGGCCATGATCATAAAAATACTCAGGATCGGAAAGAGTGCCAGCAGGACGTCGCTGATAAACTTTTTGGTATGGATCACCTGCAGGTCGGGTTCATTGTTGAACCAGTAGTCATAGGCGGAGAGGTACTTTCTCTGGTCTGTTGTCATGAGATTGTTGATGAAGAGCGTCTCGAACTTCATCTGCGTCAGGGCGTCGGCCGTGTAGCTGTAGCCGATACCGGCATCGAGTTTAAGACGCAGCAGACCTTTGTTATTGGTGATCTCGGCACTTTTGGCGCTGACGATGATCTCTTCGTTTTTCTCTTTGTGAAACAGGACCACATCGCCGAAGCTCTGATCTTTCCTGTCTTCGCCGATGTAGAGCAGCCATGAGCCGAAATTGTGCCCGAACTCCGAGGCGCTGAGGTTGAACTTCGCTTCGCTTTTTTTGTATTTGACAAAGTTGATGGAGAGGGTCTTGACGTGCGGAAAGAGGTAGAAAAAGTTAAAAAAAAGCACCGCGCTCAGAAGCATTGCCGGAACTAATAGAACCTTGGCAATATAGTTCGGTTTGATCCCGAGCGTAAAGAGGACCACCATTTCGTTGTCTGTTGAAAGCTGAAAAAGGGCCAGTGCCGCGGCAACAAAAAAGGTCAGAGGCAGCGTGTAAAAAAAGAGCTCCGGCAAAATAAAGAGATAGAGCTCGAACATCTCCCATACGTTGAGCTGGATATAGGCCGTGTAGGCGGCCAGCTTGATCATAAAGATGACGGAGGAGATGGCAAAGAGGGGCAGGAATATCGAAAAGAACGACAGCGAGAAGTTCGATATGATGTAGCGGCGAAGTTTATGCATAGAGAACTTTCAACCAGGCCAGGATCGGTGTGTCAAGCATATAGACGACGTAAGCGGCCAGCGCCAGGAAGGGTACGAAGGGCAGCCGGTGGCTGTCGGCATCCCTGCCGCGTGTCAGCAGGATGGCCGGCAGGGCGATCAGTGCCGATAAAAAGACGGCGACCAGGGAGAGCTGCACACCCATCAGCGCGCCCATCGTTGCCGCTACCATGATGTCGCCTTCGCCCATCGCCTCAAAATAGAGCGGCATCGGGTTGTAGTTGCGCACCCACGACGCTCTCTTGTCGGGCCGGACAAAGGCCTTGGTGCGTGCGTAGAGATAGTACGAGAGATAGAAGCGCAGCAGGGTGAAGCCGCCGGCAAGGAGCAGGGCGTTGACGAAGTTGATACCCAGCATCTGGGCATCCTGCACACTGAAGAGCGCCAGTGTCAGCGCGAGCAGGTTGAGGCTGTCGGGAACGGCCTTATAGTAAAAGTCGATCATGGAGAGCGTCAGCAGGGTCAAAAAAGCGGCTGCAATGCCGAAGGTGGCAAGGGAGGGGCCGTCTTTCAGGAAGATGCTCATGAAAAGCAGGCCGCTCAGCAGTTCGATGATGGGGTACTGCATGGAGATCTTCTCCCCGCAGAAGGCGCATTTCCCGCGCAGGAAGAGCCATGAGAAGATCGGGATATTGTGCCAGGGCTTAAGCGGCGTATGGCAGCTCTGGCAGTGTGAGGCGGGAAAGGCGATGTTTTCGCCGCGGGGCAGACGGTAGATGACGACATTCAAAAAGGAGCCGATGACGGCACCGAAAATAAAGTAGATAAGTCCCAGCACTATTTTAACCCTCCGAAGCGGCGTTCAATGGTCGTGAATTGATGAATAATGGTCTCGAGCTCATAGCTTGAGAAATCGGGCCAGAGGGTGTTGCTGAAAAAGAGTTCGGCGTAGGCGGCCTGCCAGAGCAGAAAGTTTGAGAGACGGTGATCGCCGCCGGTGCGGATCAGCAGGTCTACCGGCACAGGACAGTCGAGGGCGCTGCTGAGGCTCTCTTCCGTGATCTCGCTCTTTTCGGCGGCAAGGGTATTGAGCGCGCGCACGATCTCGTTTTTCGAGCCGTAGTTGAGGGCAAGACTCTGGACCAGCCCGTTGTTGTGCTGCGTCTTCTCTTTGACCATTTCGATTGTCGTCAGCAGCGGTCGCGAAAAACCGGAAAGATCGCCGATAGGCTCAAAACGGATATTGTTCTCCATATAGGTCCCGAGCTCTTTTTTAAGGTAGCGTTCGAGCAGCTTCATCAGAAATTCGACTTCGAGTTTCGGCCGTTTCCAGTTTTCCGTGCTGAAGGCATAGAGGGTGAGCCGTTCGATCTCCTTGTGGTCGGCACAGAAGCGGGTCACCTTTTGCACGACCTTTGCACCGGCCTCATGCCCTTTGACCCGTTTGAGTCCCTGCATCTGGGCCCAGCGTCCGTTGCCGTCCATGATGATCGCGATGTGGCGGGGGGTGTTGTGGCTCATAAGGCGGCGGCCCTTTCCAGGATCATCAGCGAAAGCGAAAGCTTGTCGGCTTTGGGCAGGCTCTGACATCCGGCGGCGGTGATGAAGTCGATCTGGTTGTCGGGCGTTCCGAAACTCTCGCTGTTTTGCAGCAGGTTCAGGCAGACGGCGTCGACCCCCTTGGTATCGATCAGGGCCGAAGCGTTATGCGTCGCCTCTTTGGCATCCATCTCGGCCTTGAAAGCGACAGTCCTGATGCCGCTGCGCTCAAGTGTCGCAAGCAGGTCGATGTTCTGTTTGAGCTCCAGTTGCCAGCTCTCGCCGATCTGGCTCTTTTTGATCTTGCCCTCCTGCGCAAAGCGGGGGATGTAGTCGCTTACGGCCGCGGCCATGAAGAGGTAGGGCTCTTTCTGGATCAGGCGCAGCGCCTCGTCATTGAGCAGGGAGGGTTTGCTCATCTTTCCTTTTTTGGCGATTCGTATGGAGTCTTTGAGGTAGTCGTACATCTCGTCGGAAGAGGTCACCTTGATGGTGTGGATGTTCTTCGGCAGGTTCGAAGCAAAACGGGTGGCGATGAGGTTGACGTCGGCCCCTTTCAAAAAGAGCGCCGTGGCCAGTGCCGATGCCATCTTGCCGCTTGAGAAGTTGGAGAGATAGCGCACGTCGTCGATCTTCTCGATGGTCCCGCCGCCGGTGACCATGACCATGCGGTCCTGCCAGAAGCTCTCTTGCAGAAGCGTCCGGGCGCTGTACCAGAAGATGTCGAGCGGTTCTGCCATCGCGCCGTCTCCGGTTGTCTGGCAGGCAAGCTCTTTGACCTGGGTGCCGATCACCTCGTAGTCGGCGACCTTCAGCATCTTGAGCGAACCCTGAATGATCGGGTTCTGCAGCATGTTGGTGTTGGCCGAAGGGGCGATCAGTTTGGTGCCGGCAAAGGCAAGGGCGCACTGCAGCAGCATGTTGTCGGCGATACCGTTGGCCAGTTTGGCGATTGTGTTGGCGCTGCAGGGGGCGATGACAAAGAGGTCCGCCCACTGCGTCGTCTTGATGTGGTTGTGCTCCTCCGCCCATGACTCACTTGCTTCGTCCAGTACCCTGTTGCGCGAGAGGGCCTCGAAACTCAGCGGCGTGACAAACTTCTTGGCCGCATCGCTCATCACCACTTTCACCTCGGCGCCCGCCTTGACAAAGAGGCGTACCAGCTCCAGGGATTTGTAGGCGGCGATCGAACCGGTCACCCCCAGCAGGATCTTTTTGCCCGCTAAAAGATTTTCAGGAATAAGCATTATTGGCCTTTGCCGAAAAATTTGTAAAAGAAGTTCTCGACCACTTTGAGCTTGGCACGGCTGAGGACCAGAACCCCGCTCTTGACATGCTTGCTGGTGAGGGTCGTACCCGCGCCGACGAGGACATCGTCCTCGATGGTGCAGGGGGCGACGATCTGGGTGTCGGAGCCGACAAAGACATTTTTGCCGATTACGGTCCTGTACTTGTTGATGCCGTCGTAGTTGCAGGTGATGACGCCCGCGCCGATATTGCTGCCGCTGCCGATCTCGGCATCGCCGATATAGCTCAGGTGGCCCGCTTTGACCCCGTCGAGCGTCGATTTTTTGATCTCGACGAAGTTGCCGACATGGGTGTCCGTTAGGTGCGAAAGAGGGCGGAGGTGCCCCATAGGACCCAGGTCGGAGTTGATCATTACCGACGCCTCGACAACCGAGTGGGCTTTGACATGGGAGCTGACGATCCTGGAGTTGCCGCAGATGCGCACCCCGTTCTCGACGAGACATTCGCCTTCGAACTCGACCCCGGCTTCGATGTAGATGGTCTTGGGAAGCTGCATGATAACGCCCTCATTCATCCAGCGGTTTCTGATGCGCTCTTGCATGATCTCTTCGGCATTGGCCAGATCGACTTTGGAGTTGACCCCCTTGAAGTGCTCCTCATCGACTTCGAGCGGTTCGATGTTGATGCCGTCGGCCTTGGCAAGTGCGATGATGTCCGTGAGGTAGTACTCGTTCTGGGCATTGTCGTTGGAGAGACGGTGCACGTACTCCTGAAGAACGCTGCGTTTGAAACTGTAGATACCGGCATTCACATAAGTGACGGCAAGCTCCTGCTCGGTAGCGTCTTTCTGCTCGACGATACGCTCTACACCGTGTTTGCCGATGATGACGCGGCCGTAACCCGACGGATCGGGCAGGTTGAAGATGGACATGATGATGCTGCTTTTGCTCTCGATAAAACCGTTGAGGGCAGCGGCCGTAATCAGCGGCATATCGCCGTTAAGCACCAGCACCTTCTCGTAGCGGGGCTCAATCCCCATGACCGCGCCGCCGGTCCCCGGGTAGTTGTCGGTATCCTGCACCACGAAAGTGATGTTGTCAAACTCCGCCTCTATTGCCTGAATGACCGCCTCTTTCTGGTGTGCGACAACGACGATGACGTCATCGGTGAGCTCCAAAGCGGCTTTGACAGAGTGGTAGAGCATCGGTTTGCCGCTGATGGTGTGCAGCACCTTTGCCATGGGCGAT
>CAZNQJ010000114.1:0-5568 GCA_964575205.1 uncultured Campylobacterales bacterium
TACCAAAGTACAGGTGACGCTCGGCAGCAGCGGAAAACTGACCGCGCAGATCAAAAACGGTGCCCCGTACGGCCTCTTTATGGCGGCCAATATGAAGTACCCTGAAGCGCTTTACGCGGAGAAGATCGCCGTAACGGAGCCGATCGTCTATGCGCAGGGGGCACTGGCCTACCTTAGCAGCAAGCCGATGGACTTTTCCAAAGGGATAGCGCTTGTGGCGGAGCGCTCAATCAAAAAGATCGCCGTTGCGAACCCGAAGACGGCCCCTTACGGCAAAGCGGCCGTTGAGGCGATGAAAAACGGCGGGGTCTATGCGGCGGCTGAAAGCAAATTTGTCTATGCCGAATCGATCTCCCAGACCGTTACCTACGCTGTGACGGCTGCCGATATCGGCTTTATCGCCAAATCTTCGCTCTACAGCGACAAAATGGCGGCCTTCAAAGAGGGCGTTAACTGGGCTCCGGTCGATACGAAGCTCTATACGCCGATCAAACAGGGAATTGTTTTGCTAAAATATGGAGAAGGCAGTAACGAGTACAGAGCCTTTTATGATTTTATCCTCGGCGGCAAAGCCAAAGAGATCTTCAAAAAATATGGATATATTATCGAATGAACCGGATCAAGGCCATTGTGATCAACATAGAGAGTTTTGATGGCATTACTATTGTCAGCTTTGAGGCGGCCGGAGAGCCGATGCGCATGATGGCACTCGAACTCGATGAAACACTTCGTGTCGGTTCAAAGGTTATACTCGGAGTGAAGGCTTCGAATATTGCGCTGGCTAAAGGGGCGGGGGAGCTGCTCAGTATCTCCAACCGACTCGATACCGTTGTCGAAAGAGTCGACAACGGTGTACTGCTCTGCAGCGTCAAACTGCGTTTGGGCGAGTCGCTGATCGAGAGCGTCATCACCCGCGATTCATCCAAACGCATCAACCTCCAGCCTGGAGACCATGTGACGGCATTGATCAAGGCAAGCGAGCTTTCGGTGCTGGACGTGGAGAGATGAACCGTTTTGCAGTAACGCCGCGCCATATGCAGGGCTTTACCGTCGCCCTGTTTGTAGCAACACTCGGGGGGCTTGTCGGGCTTGGAGGCGCTGAATTCAGGCTTCCGCTGCTTAAGGGATGGTTCAAGATGGCTTCGCTTAAAGCGGTCATTTTCAATAAGGCCACCTCGTTGGCTGTCGTTTTTTTTGCTTTGCTGTTTCGCGCCCACGAGATACCCTTCTCGCTCCTGTCTGCACATGGCAGTGTGATTCTCAACCTTCTCAGCGGCAGTCTGGTCGGCGCGTGGGTTTCGGCGGGAATTGCCATGCGCCTCTCCGAGCACTCCCTCGATACGGCGATCATGGTGCTGCTTCTGGCACTGGCCTTTTTTTTGCCGGCCAATCACATCTGGATGGATGGGACGTCTATTGTCACAATCGAAACGCGCTGGCTGCAGATTGTCCTCGGCGTTATAGCCGGGTTTTTCATCGGCATGGTGGCGGCGGTTCTGGGTGTAGCCGGGGGTGAGCTGCTGATTCCGACTATTGTCCTGCTATACGGTGTCGATATTAAACTCGCAGGAAGCTTGTCACTGGCAATCAGTCTGCCGACGATGCTGGTCGGTTTTTTCCGTTACAGCCGGGGTGCCGCGTTTGAGGTGCTTCGCGAAGAGAGAGCTCTTTTGTGGGCAATGCTTATCGGTTCCATAGCCGGTGCCGGTGCCGGCGCTTTGATGCTTGGCATGGTGGAAACCGACCTATTGGTGCTGATACTCTCATTTTTGCTGATGGCCTCAGCCATCAAGATTTTTAAACATAGAAAAGGATAATGACAGATGATACTTTCCGACCATGAACTTTGGGACTATATCCGCGAGGACCTTCCCTATTTTGACCTGACGACCCACCTTCTTGCCCCTTCGCAGGAGAACGCCGTGCTGAGCATCATTACGCGCAACAGGATCCTGGCGGCGTGTACCGAAGAGGCGGCGCGTATCGGTGAGCTGCTGGGGTGCGAGGTGCGATCAAAATCCGCATCGGGCACTGTAGTGGAAAAAGGGGGCGTGCTTTTGGAGCTTCAGGGCGATGACAAATCGCTGCACCAGGCGTGGCGGCTCTGCCAGATTTTGCTGGAGTACGCCTGCGGGATGGCGACCTATGCCGACGCAATGGTGACAAGCGCCCGTGCGGTCAACCCCGACTGCGAAATTCTGGTGACCCGTAAAAGCTTCCCTTTTACCAAACGTTTTTCCATCCGGGCCCTGCTGATCGGCGGCATACTGCCGCACAGGCTCGGTCTTTCGGAATCGGTGCTGATCTTCCCTAACCACCGCGCCCTCTACCCGGATGAGGCGGCATTCGAAGCGGCGCTGCCGCAGATCAAAAAGAGGTGTGTCGAGAAGAAGCTGGTGATCGAATCGGAGACGCTTGAGGATGCGAAGCGGATGCTGGATCTCGGTGCAGATGTGATCCAGATCGACAAAAGCGTGCCCGAAACCCTGAGAGCCCTTGTCGCCTATAAACGCGAGCACCATCCGCAGGCTGCGATCATCGCTGCCGGAGGGATCAACAGGGGCAATGTCGTAGAATATGCACAGACCGGGGTTGATGCCATTGTGACAAGCAGTCCCTATCAGGCCGGTATGACCGATCTGACAAGCAGCTGGAAGCGCCTGTGACTCTGGACCTTGAGCCTTTTCTTCTCTCATTCAAACTGGCGGCCATGACGACCTCCATTCTCTTTCTTGTTGCGCTGCCGGTGAGCTGGTGGCTCTCGCAGACGAAGTGCCGCTGCAAACCCTTTGTCGAAGCCGTCACATCGCTGCCTATCGTACTGCCGCCATCGGTTCTGGGATTTTACATTCTTTTCGCCCTCTCGCAAAACTCGCCGATCGGGGCCTTTTTTGAAGAGACCTTCGGCATCAAGCTGGTCTTCAACTTTACCGGTCTTGTGATCGCCAGCTGTTTCTACTCTTTCCCCTTTATGGTGCAGCCGCTGCAGGGCGGTTTCGAGTCGCTGAACAAAAACATGCTCGAGGCCTCGTACATCGCCGGCAAGAGCAGGGCGCTGACCCTCTTTCGTGTGGCGCTTCCCAACATCAAGCCCGCCCTGATGACAGCGCTTATCGTCACCTTTGCCCACACCGTCGGCGAGTTCGGCGTGGTGCTGATGGTGGGCGGCTCCATTCCGGGCGAGACGAAAGTGGCGTCGGTCGCCATCTACGAGTTTGTCGAGGTGATGGATTACGGCATGGCCCATATCTACAGCGGCATCATGCTGGCGCTGAGTTTTGCGGTGCTGCTGAGCGTCTATCTCTTTAATGCGCGGCACAACAGACGCATCGGGGTGGCGTAATGATCGAGCTCGCTATCCGTAAGAGACTTCAGGGAAGCGTCGGAGCAATGGAGCTGGACGTAAGCCTCGGTATCAAAGAACATGATTTTGTGGCGCTGGCAGGACAGAGCGGCAGCGGCAAGACCACGCTGCTCCGTATTCTCGCCGGCCTGGAGAGCGCCACGGGCAGGATCCTTGTCTCGGGCGAAGAGTGGCTCGGCAGCAAGATCTTCCTGCCGCCGCAGAAGCGCGGTATAGGGTTCGTTTTTCAGGACTATGCGCTCTTTGACAACATGAGTGTCGAAGAGAACCTCCTCTATGTGAACAGGGACAAGGCCCTGGCTACCCATCTTCTCGGGCTGACCGAACTCTCGGAACTGAAAGAGCGACTTCCGAACACGCTCAGCGGCGGTCAGAAACAGCGGGTATCGCTCTGCCGTGCCCTGATGAAGCGGCCGAAATTGCTGCTGATGGACGAACCGCTCTCCGCGCTTGATCCGGCGATGCGGACAAAGCTGCAGCACGACATCCTGACGCTGCACAAGGAGTTCGGTACGACGACGATCATGGTCAGCCACGACCCGAGCGAGATCTACCGCCTTGCCAACCGGGTGGTGATGCTCAACCACGGTAAAATCGTGCAGGAAGGCACGCCGAAGCAGGTGCTGCTGAAGACGCAGGGAAGCCAGAAGTTCTCGCTTACCGGCGAACTGCTTGACATCATAAAAGCCGACATCATCCATATCGCCGTGGTCGCCATCGGACAGCAGATCGTCGAGGTGGTGCTCGATGAGGCGGAAGCCGAAAGCTTTGTGATCGGACAGAGTGTCCAGGTCAACACCAAAGCCTTCGCCCCGTCGATAAGTGCACTCTAAGGGCTTTTTTTTACCTTTTTTTTAAGAATAGGCAGGATAGAATTACTGCCTGCAAATGTCGGGGTGTAGCTCAGTTTGGTTAGAGTACGAGTCTGGGGGACTTGGGGCCGCTGGTTCGAATCCAGTCACTCCGACCATTTAAAACTTCTCTATCGATCAGCTTCTGATTTTATCCAAGCCATTTTTTTATAACGTAATAACGGTACTGTTTTAAATGTTATTATTTGTGTCCGCTGCCGCCACGGCGCGGCAGGAGCTGCTCGCCCTCTTCGCCTCCGACACGGTAGGCTTCGCCGAAGCCGAAGGTGGCTTCGCCTCCGACCGTCGTCAGTTCAAAGAGGTTGAAATCGGCCATCTTCATCAGCATCGAGACCATCTCCTCTCCGAATTTGTCCGAAAAACGGGCCATGACCACTGGAAACAGGGCAGCGTCTCTCGGTATCAGTGCTGCATCACACTGCAGCGAGACCCGTTTGCGGGCAAAGATGTTGCCGGCCTGTGCCTCGTCTTCAATGAAGAAGAGTGACGATTTTTTGTTGCGCTTGAGGTTTTTGGCATGTGTAGCAATATCGCTGATAAAGATATAGAAGCGGTGACCGTGATGGACAAAGGGGGCATAGGAAGAAAAAGGGAGCCCCTCCGCATCGACCGTACCGATAACGACGCTTTGAAAAGGGCCGATAAAGGGGAGTATCGTCCGCTCGGCCACGGTTATACCAACTGGTTAGAGACGCCCGGAAGGATGGCGTCTGTCTTGGTCGCGTCGCCGCTGTACTTTACGATGGTGATGCCGTAGTTTAGCATTGCGGCGGCAGTGTTCTTGCAGGCACGTTTGGCAACAAGATAGTCGCAGTCTTCAAGCGTTTTAGCCATGTCATAGTGCTCTTTCACGTGTTCTTCATCATCATGACCATGAGAACAGTGGTGATCGCCTTCGTCATGTTCGTGGTCAATATCGGTGCGGGGATTGGCGCGCAGCTCTTCGAACTTGAATGCTTTGAACATGCCTGCACCATTGATTCCGTAGATGGCAAAATAGGGGGCATGACCGGCATTGCCGAAGAAGGTGAGGGAATCGTCTTTGACGGGAATAGCAACTTTCATAAAAGCTCCTTCTGTTTTTTTGATTATATCGCAAAGAGGTAGACGGTTTGTTTACAGGGAGCGAATGCATGGTCCGGTCAAGACTTTTAGCCTGATAGCGATCGGTACTGAAATCCCAACATGCAAGACAATTCAATATTCCTTAGAAGTCTATGTTTCCTGTGCGTCAGAACATTAATTCCGGCAGCAGTGACGGAATGCCACCGGTAGACAAGTCAAAGTTCGAACAGTAACTTTTGGCCGAAGGGTATTGCTCTTCTTCTTTTT
>CAZNQJ010000115.1:0-5531 GCA_964575205.1 uncultured Campylobacterales bacterium
AGCCGATATGACATGCTGTTTATTTCGGAAAAACTTTTGACTTTTGAACTGGTTAAACAGATCGATACGTTGAAAGCACAGAAAGAGGTCCGGCTCGTTGTTGTCGGCAGTATGCTCTACAAGCCGACCCATGTCCATATCGTTGATAAATTGGCGGACAAACATATCATGAAGCCTGTCAACCAGCAAAATATCTTTGATCTGCTCGTCGACTTTTACGGTCAAAACGAAACGATCGTTTCGCCCGAAATCACCAGTGAAACGGTGGTGTCGATGCCGCGTATCGTCATCGAACGCACCCAAAAACAAAATATTACAAAAGAGGATTTTCAATCCTTCAGCGGGGCGACTATTTTGCTGGCTGAAGATAATCTGATCAATCAGAAAGTACTTGCCAGCCTGTTAAAAAACAGCGGAATCAACATCGATATGGCGGAGAACGGCAAGGTCGCACTCAAGATGGCAAAAGACAAAGAGTATGATCTTATTCTGATGGATGTCAACATGCCGGTTATGGACGGTTACGAAGCGACGGAGCGTCTAAAGGCCTCCACGCACACTTCGCATATCCCGGTTGTTGCCCTCTCGGGAAGTACAATGCCCGAAGAGATAGCCCAGATGAAAAAAAGCGGGATGGATGACAGGCTTGAAAAACCGATCAAGGTGCAGGCGGTCTACTCTGTTTTCAGCAAGTACCTGGAGTTCCATGCGATTATGCAAGAGCCGGTCGATACGTCGCTGCCGGAGAGGCTCTATCTCTTTGAAGACGGTCTCGACAGGGTGGGTGGCGACAGAGAACTTTACAAGGAGATCGTCAATGAGTTTATAAAACTCTATAAAGATTCGGATCTCCTGATGGAGAAATATCATACACAAAAAAACAAAACGGCGTTAAAGGAGCTGAGTCTGGATATCAAGGGGGTCAGTGCCAATATCGGTGTCTATGCACTGGCCAATGCTGCCAAAAACATCAATGAATCAAGTCTGTCGAGCACAAGTATGCCCAAGTTCCTCGACACGTATAAGAAGACCCTCCGCAAGACACTGGAAGTCTTGACAGAAAAGATGAAGAGTGTGTGATTTGCACACGCTTTCACATCCTTTTTAGCTCTCTTTTTCTACAATACAGCAGAAATTTCATACGCCTCTTTTTAAGACAGCTCTTACGACCATGCCGGTTGTTTCGAAGGAGCCGGATTAAATGCGTTGCCAAAGCCAGATAAATGCGAATAGATAAATATTTAAATGCCGTCAACATTACCAAGCGCCGCAGCGTTGCGCAGGACATGATCAGTTCCGGAGTTGTCTATATTAATGACAAACCAGTCAAGGCGAGTAAAAATGTCGATATAGGCGATATCATTACGATCGCTTATCTTAAAGAGCCGAAAAAATATGAGGTGTTAGCGATTCCGACGACGAAATCGACACCGAAATCGGAACAAGATAATTACATAAAGGAGCTTTTATGAACTATGACGAGGCGTTCAGCGCATTTACCTCCCTCTTTAACCATGAGATGAACGATGAGCAGATGCGGGAGTTTTTAGTCTCTATGAAGCTGGACGAACATACATCGGTTGACGTTATCGCCGCAGCCGCTGCTGTTATGCGTTCCAAGGCGATTGCGTTGCCGGTGTCGGATGAGCTCCGTCCGAAACTGCTTGATGTGGTCGGTACGGGCGGCGACAAGATCGGAAGCTTTAACATCTCCTCGACGGTAGCGCTGCTCTGTGCATCGATGGGTTCGTATGTCGCCAAACACGGCAGCCGCTCGGTCACTTCGAAATCGGGCAGTGCCGATATGTTTGAATCCCTGGGTGTACGGCTGGATCTGAATTTGCAGCAGAGCGCAAGACTGCTGGAAGAGTGCGGTTTTACCTTTATGTTTGCCCAGAACCACCATCCGGCGATGAAGTTCATTATGCCGGTCCGTAAGAGTATCAGTACAAAGACCATCTTCAATGTGCTTGGCCCGCTTACAAACCCTGCCGGTGTCGGGAAGATCATGCTGGGGGTCTTTGACCGCTCTTTTGTCCCCAAGATCGCAAAGGCACTGCAGATCAACCGTGTCAAATCGGCGATGGTCGTCAGCTCCAGAGAGCATATGGATGAGATCAGCCTCTCCGATGTGACGTATGCAGCTCGCCTGACGGAAGAGGGGATTACCGAGTACGAGATCGACCCGACGGCGTACGGCATTAAACGTCAGCCGCTTCAAGCGATCGTCGGCGGCGATGCCGAAGAGAATGCTGCAATACTGCGTAACATCTTTACAAACCGGGCAACAGAAGCACAGCGGGACATTGTACTCATCAATGCGGCCAATGCCTTTATTGTCGACGGCAAGGCGCGTGATATCCAGGATGGCCTGGCGATGGCAAACGAGGCGCTCTCAAGCGGAAAAGCAAAGATGAAACTCGAAGAGATCATTCAAGTGAGTCGGAAGCTGTGAGAGAGTTGCACTGTACTCTTGGGCAACTGGACGATGTCTGTAAAACGATAACCGATCTTCTGCCGGAGGGGGGCGTTGTCATATTGCAGGGCAACCTGGCTGCCGGAAAGACGACACTGACGCAGGCTTTCGCAAAACATCTGGGTATGGACGAAGCGGTGACCTCGCCGACCTTCTCCTTGCAGCAGTGCTACGGCGAGAGACTTTTTCATTATGACATCTATAATCACGGGCTGGACCATTTTCTCTCTTTGGGTATGCTTGAAGAGCTGGAACGCGAAGGGTATCATCTCATCGAATGGGGTGATGACTCCTTAGCCGAACTTTTAAAAACTGCGCAGATAGCGACGGTCCTCGTCGAGATCAGCAAAGCCGGTGACAACAACAGACGAACGTACAGGATAAAACATGCATAAGTTAATAGCCACGGATCTTGTCAAGACGATCAAAGGGACAGAGATCGTCCGCGGTATGTCGCTTGAGGTCAATTCGGGTGAGGTCGTCGGACTGCTGGGTCCCAACGGTGCCGGAAAGACGACCAGCTTCTATATGATCTGCGGTCTGATTGAGATGACAAGCGGCAAGGTCTTTCTCGACGGCGAGGAGATCTCGCATATGCCCCTGCATCAGCGCGCGATGAAGGGGATCGGCTATCTGCCGCAGGAAGCTTCGATCTTTAAGGATCTGACGGTTGAAGAGAATCTGATGATCGCTGCCCAGGTCAATATCAAAGATGAAAAAGAGCAATATAAGCGCATTGAAGAGCTGCTGGACATGTTCAACATCGAACCGATCCGCTACCGCAAAGGGATCTCGCTCTCTGGCGGCGAACGGCGTCGGGCGGAGATCGCCCGTGCGCTCATCAACTCGCCGCGTTTTTTGCTGCTCGATGAGCCTTTTGCAGGGGTTGATCCGCTGGCCGTCAGCGATATTCAGGAAGTTATCCACCAGCTGGTGCAATACGACATCGGTGTTCTGATCACCGACCACAATGTCCGCGAGACACTGGACGTATGCGATCGGGCCTATGTCATTAAAAGCGGCTCGTTACTGGCATCGGGTACAAGCGACGAGATCGGCCGGAACGTGGATGTCCGCAAACATTACCTGGGCGAGTCGTTTAAACTCTGAGATGCCGCTTTGCAACCGATATGAGAGATGACATTAATTGAATAAACATCTTCTAAACGTCAAAGCACGTCTTGACATCGAAGTCGCCCAACGCAACAGCCTCAGTGAACTGCATCTCAGCCGGCCTGATCCCATCATGCCGGCGCGTGAGCACAACGAGGAGTACAGTGCCCTTGTCTGCGCTCTTTTTGGCTACGGCAGGGCGGAGAACATCATCAAATTCCTCTACTCTCTGGACCTCTCCCTGCTTGACAGCTCTGAAGATAAGATCGAAAAAACACTCTGTCATTATTACTACCGCTTTCAAAACGGCCGGGATGTGGTTGAGCTCTTCAGAACCCTGCGCCGCCTCAAACAGGAAGATTCCCTCGAAGCGCTCTTTTATGAAGGGTACAGGCAGGAAAACAGTGTAGTGGCGGGGCTTAATACCCTTATCGCTGCCTTGCTGAAAAGCAATGCCTACGAGAGCAGGGGATATAACTTTCTGGTCGGCAGGCCGGTTGAAAAGAGCAGGGGAAACGGTGCGATGAAGCGCTGGATGATGTTCCTGCGCTGGATGGTCAGAAAAGACAATATTGATATGGGGCTCTGGACGAAGGTCGACAAAAAAGAGCTGATCATGCCGCTGGACACGCACACGTTCAAGGTCTCACATCAACTTGCTCTTTTGAAACGAAAAAGCTGTGATCTCGAAGCCGCGATCGAACTGACGGAGACGCTGAAAGGTTTCGACAGAGATGATCCGATCAAATACGATTTTGCCCTCTACCGTATAGGACAGGAAAAAATGCTATAATCGCGGCAATGTAATATAGAGGAGCCGAATATGGAGTGCGAATTCCCGACAGTCAACGCCAATGACGATCAGATGAAAGAGATTTTAGAGAGTGTCAAGACGATCGCCGTTTTGGGCCTTTCTCCCGATGAGAGCAAAGACAGTAACCGAGTCGCTCGCTACCTTCAAAGCAAGGGGTACAAGATCATCCCTGTCTACCCGAAAGACGATGTCAATATCCTCGGCGAGAAGGTCTATACCTCCTTGGCCGATGTGCCGGAGAGTATCGATATGATCAACATCTTTCGCAAACCCAATGCCCTTGACGCCATAGCCGACGCGGCGATAGAACGAGGCGACATCAAGGTTTTCTGGTCACAAAAAGGGATCGTGAACAATGCTGCTGCGCAAAAAGCGGAAGATGCCGGGATGAAAGTGGTCCAGAACCACTGCTCCATGGTCGAACACTCTAAATTGATAGGTTGAATTTTGTTTCCATTAGAAAAAATCCGGCAGGCGCAACAGCGTATTAAAGATGTTGTGGTCAACACTCCCTTCTCGTATGCTCCGTTTTTAAGTGAGCAGAGCGGTGTCAATGTCTATCTGAAAAAAGAGAACCTTCAGACGACCGGCGCGTTTAAACTGCGCGGTGCCTTTAACAAGATCGCTTCGTTAAGCGATGCGGAGCGCGCGAAGGGCGTTGTGGCAGCGAGCGCGGGCAACCACGCCCAGGGCGTAGCCTATTCCGCGCAGCACTTCGGTATCCGGGCGGTGATCGTCATGCCTGATTCCACCCCCCTTACCAAAATAAACGGGGTACGCCATTTCGGTGCCGAAGTGATTCTCGAAGGCAGCAACTACGATGAGGCCTACGCTTTTGCGACAAACTACGGCGAGGATAACGGGCTAGTTTTCGTCCATCCGTTTCAAGATGAAGAGGTCATCGCAGGCCAGGGGACCATTGCGCTGGAGATATTGGAAAGTGCCACCGATCTGGACGCTATTATCGTCCCTGTCGGCGGCGGCGGTCTCATCTCGGGCATTGCCGCTGCGATCAAGGGGATCAATCCAAAGATCGAAGTGATCGGCGTCAGCGCGGCCGGCGCACCGGCACTGAAAAACTCTTTTGATGCCAAAACAGCGATTGATTCCCTTTCGGTACGCACCATC
>CAZNQJ010000116.1:0-5509 GCA_964575205.1 uncultured Campylobacterales bacterium
CATTGGCGATCTGTTTGAGCGCTTCTTTGCCGTCAGAATTCACAGTAGCTCTTCCGCTTGCAAAGAGAACATTCTCAGGCAGATTAATAACGATTCGCCCCTGCTCGATGCTGACCGTCAGCTGCCCGCCGTCGATCATCTTCTGCAGTTCTTTGACGAAGCGGGCGTAGATCTCGTTGCGTTTTGCGGTCTCCGCTTCGATCTGACGCATGGTCTCGATCTGTGCCTGCGACTCCTGCAGCTGCTTTTGCGCCGCATCGAACTCCTGTTGCAGTACCGCTTTTTTCAGGTCGAGGTCTGCGAGTTCATCATTTCTGCGCGTGATCTCGTCATTGCTGCGGGCAATCTCATCCTTGTTTTTCTCGATTTGTTGCTGCTGTTGATCAATGGTATTGCGTGCCGAACTCAGCGAATCGCGCGTTTTGTTAAGTTCCTGCAGCGTTGCTTCATGTGTCTGTTTGGTGACACAACCCGTACTCAGCAGTGCCATCGCGGTCAGGGTCGCTACTATGACTAATCTCATGATTATCTCCTTTTTGTACTATCGCTACATTATAACGCAACATCCACACAGTCTGGATATACGGGATAGAGCCTCCTTTCAGCTATAATTTCAACTTACATACGTACCCGTATAAGGTACACATCTGTCCGAGGGGGCAGCCACACTAAAGGAATCATGGCCATGCCTGAGCAAACCGATCGATCCAATTACAAACAGTTCAATGACCCCGCTAGCGTTGCCAGGCGTTTCAAGCAGAAGATCCATCGTGCCGTACGCAAAGAGAAGGCAGCGATGCTTGCCCACATTATCAAAAACAGCGGTCATCAACAGGCCGTCGTCATCACAAAGACCAAACGAGACGCCGATGTCTTGCGTGTTTACCTCGAAACCCGGGACTTCAAGGCCGCGGCGATACACGGCAGCAAAAGGGCAGAAGAGAACGAAGCGGCAGCCAAGGCCTTCGCCGAGGGCGGTGTGAACATCATCATTACCACCGACATGATCCTGCAGGGTCTGGGTCTGAGCAGCCTGGCGCTCATGATAAGCTATGACCTGCCGACTGAGCCGCAGCTCTACATCAGCCGTCTCGGCTGTCTGGACGAAGGCGGGCAGGCTATCTCTCTCGTCAGCCCGGACGAGCAGGCTCTTCTGGAGGCCATTGAATGGGTCACTAAGCTCGAAATCCCGCAGGAAGAGCTTGAAGGCTTTACAGCAACAGAAGAGGGTGATGCGGCACCGCAGCGCAAAAAGGATCTTAAAAAGAAACCGCGCCACCGTACGCAGAAGCGAAAGACAGGCAGCAGGCCCAAAGAGAAGGACGACGCGGGTTCCGAAAAGAAGCAGGGCGATAAATAGCGTATGATAATCCTGGATTTTGAAACGAATTCGTCGGCGATGCATGATGTCATAGAAGCGGCCGCCTTCAAAGTAACGAAGAGAGGTGGCATATACGCTGTAACCGAGACGTTTCATCGCTACTACTTTTCAAAGTTCGAAGTCAATCCTCACGCGCTGCTCGTCCATAAACTTACCCCGCAACGCGTTGCCGGTTTCAGAGACAACGCCCGTTACGCGGAATATTTTGAAAATGATCGTGATTTCGCAGATTTCTGCAAGGGTGCAAAAACTTTGGTAGCCCATAATATAACTTTTGAACTTCGTCATTTAGGCGATCTGGTCTCATTTGACCATCACATCTGCACCATGCGGGAAAATAAAAAGGTCGTAAAGGCTCTGAATATCAAAGGTAATCTGAAAAATCCAAAGCTCATAGAGACCTGTGCCTTTTACGCCATTGAATTTGACGATGAGCAGTATCACAGTGCTATCTATGACGTACGCAAAACACTGGAGATCTTGAACTGCATGACGTCAGAGAGAAATGAGTACCGCGAAGGAGCAGGGGTGAACGTTCCCAAATCAGCCCTGCAGCATCTGTCATGAAAAAACGGCTCGACCAGCTTCTCAGCAGCCTGGGCTACGGCAGCCGAAACGAAGTCAAAAAGCTTATTCACTCAGGTGCTGTCACCGTCGGCGGTGTCTGTGTCAAACAGCCGAATGCGAAGGCACGGCACGAAGAGGTGCGGCTCAACGGTGAGCTTCTTGACCCGCCGCAGGGGATGGTGATCCTGATGAATAAACCCGCCGGGGTGGTCTGCTCCCATGATGAGGACGAGGGAAAGCTGGTCTATGCCCTGTTGCCGCAGCGGTGGCAGCAGCGCTCCCCCAAGCTCTCTACCGTAGGGCGGCTCGATAAAGAGACAAGCGGGCTGCTTCTTATAACCGACGACGGTTCACTCGTTCATGCGCTCACGTCGCCGCGGAAAAAGGTTGCCAAACGCTATGAGGTGACACTTGCTCAGCCGCTGCGCGGCGATGAAGAAGCGCTCTTTGCTTCGGGCACACTGCTGCTCAAAGGGGAGAAGACACCCTGTCTTCCCGCCAGTATGGAGATCGAAGATGAGACCCATGTCGCATTAGAGATCACCGAGGGGCGTTACCATCAGGTCCGCAGGATGTTCGCTGCGGCGGGTAACCGGGTCATTGCGCTGCATCGCAGCCGGGTAGGGGGACTGGAACTGGAGAGCCTCCAACCCGGGGAGTACCGTCTGTTAAGCGCCGGGGAGGTAGGCCTGTGCAGCGAGGAGATCGCATAAGGGGAAATGCTGTTAAAGCATACCGGGGAACTTCGGAAAAACGCTCTTGCGCAGAGAAAAGCCTACCCTTTTAGATGGAACATCTTCCGATACGCCGCTTCGAGTTCGACGGACCTCTCCTTGTAGTCGATCAGGTCGCCTATCTCGACGCTGATCTGCTGTTGCTGCGCTCTGTTCTGTAAGGCGGAGGAGAGAACGTCGTTTGCATTTGTCCGGATGTAGACCGGCAAAATAGGCAGCCTGTTTTTCATCGCGATAATGCGGGCGCCGTCTTTAAATTCGGAGAGGTCGCTCTTCTCTTTGTTGCGTGTCCCCTCAGGAAAAAGAAAGATCGAGTTTCCTTCTTCGACACCGGACTTGATATCTTTGAAAAACCCGCTCATCTGCGCGGCTTCCCTGTCGAGAAGGATGGTGCCCGCATTTCTGGTGAAGAGACCGAAGAAGAAAGAGTTGTAAAGCTCTTTTTTAGAGACCCACAGGCCGAAGATCTCCGTATCTTTGAGCGCTGATTCGATAATCAGCGGATCGATGACACTCCGGTGGTTTGTAATAAGCAGGAAGCGCCCCTCTTTGGGCAGTTTCTCTTCCCCTGCGACGACTACGTCGATGTGCAGTGACGCGAGTAGTTTTTGGGTGTACTCCAACCTGACCCTTTTTTTCTCTGCACCCGAATGTGTTTTTTTGAGTTTGAGACCATAGATGTTCGTTAGAAATGTGGCGTAAAGTGCCATTTTAATGCGATTGAAATAGAGGAGAGGCTGAATCTTCAATGTTAGTGCCTTTAACAAAACTGAGAATAGATACTGCAATTTTACCTTATGCGTCAGCCATTAAACATTAAAGAAAAAGAGAGCAGAAAGCGAAAATGACCTCTTTTATTTATAATTGAACATCTAAAAATGAATTATAAAGGTGCAAATCATTCGTATTTATTCTGTATCGCTGTGTTACTATGTTATTATTTTTAAAAACAAGGGAAAGCCTAGAATGTCATATCAGTTTATAGAAGTCACCACGGAAGAACAGCTCGAAAAAGTCTATGCCTTTCGGTACCAAATTCTCAACGAAAAAGATGAAACCCGTGTGTTGCTTGAACATTGTAAAAATGGACAAGAAACCGATAAATATGACGCTTATGCTGAACACTTTGCCGCTTTTAATGAAGAGGGAGAGGTCATGGCCTATACCCGGCTCATACACCACTCCCCAATCGGTTACCCAACGACAAATCATATGAATTATGATAAAGATGTCTGGCCATTTGACCCGGAACAGCTTGCTGAATTTTCCAGGATCTTTGTTTCACCGGAGATACGCAGTATCCAGGAGCTCAAACCACTATTCGATACCATGAAAATCCTGAGCTACCCCAAGATAGCAGAGCTTAATATCGCCTATATACTCGGTGGACTTGAAAAACCGTTTCTTCGACTGTTAAACATGCTGCGTTTGCCTTATAAGCGCATCGGCGAGCTTCAGCCATATCTCGGGCAACGCTATCCATGTATTATGTATACGGATGAAACACTTGCTGCCAATCCGGAGATTTTTGGAGAAAGTGCAGCACAATGAAAATTCTCTCGGTTACCAGTTTGCTACTCATCTTGGGCGGAAGTGTTGTACAGGCGCAAGAAATACAGCAAAGCCTGCATGCTTCAGCGACAAAAGCGATCACCCAGGAACTTGAACACTTTACTGAGGCGGCAACTGTAACAAAAGCAAACGAACCGTACCAGCCCTATATCATCTCCGTTCTCAATGGCAAAGATCTTGAAAAACTTGGGATCTCTACACTTCAGGAGGCGCTGGAACTTATGCCGGGCGTCGACATTGCCACCGATGTGAGCGATATGAAGACCCCTGTTTTCCGAGGCTCGAACCCTTTCGCTTTCGGTCAGGTCAAACTGCTGATCGACGGCATGCTCGCCAACGATACCTTTCTGGACAGTTTCACGGGTTATCTCTATATGCCCATCGAAATGGTCAAGCGGATCGAGGTGGTCCGCGGACCCGGCAGCAGGACGGACGGCATCAACGCCTACGCCGGCTCCATTCAGGTCATTACCTACGCCGAAGAGATCGGCGAACAGGTCAACCGTGTCTTTGCTAAAGCCGGTTCGTATGATCAGCGCGTCGGCGGATTTACTTCTTCTTTAACTGAAGGTAAACTCCGCTTTCATGCCGATGGTTACTATCATAAGGACAATAAAACGCTTTTTGCCGGTCCGGACGCAGCTGCAACCGGTGCTTATAACTTTCCATGGCTTGCAATCGACAATACTTCAATCGCACAAAGCGGAGAAGCCCCTCTGCAGACGATGACTTATGCCCTGGGGCTGCAGTTCGATTACGATGCCTTCACCTTCAAAGCGAGGGGAACCAGTTTCACCCATGGCAGTGCTTACGGTATTAACGGCATGCTTCCGAAGAAAGATGACCGTGTTAATATCCCTTCCTATCTGCTGGAACTCGGTTGGGACGAACAGTTCGGTGACCTGGAGGCCGTTGTTAAGATCGGTGCAAAACAAGAAAACTTCAAGAGCGATGCATGGCTCGCGCCGTCGGGGTTTGAACTGCCTAGTCTTTCTGACCCTTACACTCAAAAAGTTACCTATACGGATGGCTTTTACGGGATCCACGAAGCCGATCAGCGCTCTTTTTACCAGTCTACCTATCTGAAATACAGCGGAATAGAGGACCATCAAATGACAGTCGGCTACCGTCTGAGTCGGGAAGAGACCTATAACGTCGTTACTAAAACAACCGACAGAGACAGCGGTACAGGCATGGTAGACTATACGGAAACACTGCCATTTTTTAATGTAAATGCCAAACGTGACACCGTCAT
>CAZNQJ010000117.1:0-2237 GCA_964575205.1 uncultured Campylobacterales bacterium
CGGCGTAGGCGACAGGGTGGCACTGATCGCGCCCAACAGCGAAGAGTTTGTGATCGCTGTTTACGCTGCGACCAAGATCGGCGCAGCGGTCGTGCCGATCAACACGATGCTCAAGGCAAATGAGTATGAGTATATTTTGAACGACTGTGGTGCTAAACTGCTGGTCACCTCACAGCAGTTTGTCAAGGAGGTCAAAGGAGTTCTTGCAACAACCGGGGTCGAGAAAGTGGTCTGGATAGATGATTCGCCGGTATCGGATGCAGGCAATATCGTCTTTGATGAGATCCTGGAGACGCACCGTCATGGAGAGGAGAGCAAGGGATTGTCAAAACTCGATGATGTGGCGATCATCTTTTACACTTCGGGGACAACCGGCCATCCAAAGGGGGCGATGATGAGCTACCGCAACCTCTTTTCCAATATGATCGGCGGTACGGAACGTTTCAAGGTGACGGGAAGAGACCGCTTTATCGTCTATCTGCCGATGTTCCACGCATTTACCTTTACGGTCATGCTGATGTTGCCGTTTTTTACCCGCAGCTCATTAGTCGTTATTCCCAAACTGCTCCCCTTCAGCAATATCATCAAACAGACGCTCTTGAAACGCGTGACGATCTTTATGGGGGTCCCCGACATCTACAACGCGCTCATCCGTGCCAGACTGCCCTGGTATTTCATGTGGTTTAACAATGTCCGCGTCTTTATATCGGGCGGATCGGCGCTGAGCGAAGATACGCTCAACAGGTTTAACAAGCTTTTCAGACGGGCAACGATGCTTGAAGGTTACGGTCTCAGCGAATGCTCTCCGGTGGTCTCGGTCAACCCGATGGAAAAACAGAAACCGATGTCGATCGGAACGGTTCTGGCAGGCTACGAGGTGAAGATCGTCGATAACGAGATGCTCGAAGTTCCGCAGGGGCAGATCGGCGAGATTATCGTTAAAGGAGACAACGTGATGTTGGGCTATCTTAACCGTCCGGAGGCGACGGAAGAGACGGTTATCAACGGCTGGCTCCGCACCGGCGATCTCGGCAAGACGGATGAAGAGGGCTACCTCTATATTGTCGACCGCATCAAAGACCTTATCATCTCCAAAGGGATCAACATCTACCCGCGACAGATCGAAGAGGAGCTGATGAAGCTGCCCTATATCAGACTGGCAGCGGTGATCGGAGTGCAGGACCCCAACAGCGGTGAAGTACCGATAGCGTATGTCGAACTTGAAGATGAGGCGGACAAAGCGAGCGTTCTGCCTAACCGCATCAAACAGGATCTGAAGGCGGTACTGGCAAACTTCAAGGTACCGAAAAATGTGGTGATCGTAAACGAGCTGCCAAAGACGGCAACCGGCAAAGTCCTTAAGCGAAAAATAAAAGAACGGTACCAAATAAAGAACTCGATATAATTAGAATATTTATAGTATAGAAGAGGTTTTTTTGAAGTATTTAATAGATTTTTTAGAAGCTGAGGACGTTACCAAGACAGAGGTCTTCAGTCAGTTGAAATGTGAGGAAGAAGAGGTAAAAGTCCTGCAGCTTTTAGCCCGAAAATATATCGGGGGCAATGAAGATATGATTGTCGTCGATATTCTGCAGACGCTTTACGGCGAAGAGAGTTACACCTATATCAAGTATCTTGGCCTCATCAAGACCCTGCTTGAACTGGGCTGGATAACGCAGCACAGTTTCGCCCCGCTGAAGATCAGCGATGTGACGCAGCTGGAGCTGCTGAATACGGCAGTTGCATTGACCGGCTCCTTTTTGCGGCTGCTTGAAGAGGGCTCGTTCGAGATGAACCTTCCCGAGGTCAAGCCGTATGAGGACCACCTGGAGTATCTGCAAGACCAGTTTTTCCGTATCGAGCTCTATCAGAAGATGAGCATGATCCGCCATAATGTGCATGAACACTCTCTGGGGATCAACCGCATCCGTTCAAAACTGGAGCTGCTTGAAAAGCTGATACAGGAGCGTGTCGAACAGACGACAAAAGATGTGGTGCTTGACAAGTTTTTTAAACAGAAAAAACTTGATACGAAAGAACAGGTCATCTTTTTGGCGCTTCTCAAAGAGGAGTACAACGCAGGCGACTCCTCGTTGCGTGAGATGAATGCCCTGATCGACCTGATCTCCCTGGATGAGTATGAGCGCATCAAGAACCGTTCGCTGCTCGAAGAGGGTTCCGCTCTGCTCAGCAGTGAGATCATCAGGGAATGCAGGAACAGTGGGAGCTACCAGCTT
>CAZNQJ010000117.1:2247-5490 GCA_964575205.1 uncultured Campylobacterales bacterium
GGAGATGCTCAACCCGTTCGGCGGGATATCGCGCGCCTTCTATCTTGTCGACGATGTTGTCCAGTCCATTATGCACCCGCAGAAAAAGAAGAAGGTGTACAAGCTGAAAATGGATATGGCGATCAAAGAGCAGGATATTTTCGAACTGGTTGATCCGGAATACACACTTGATGATGTCGTGCTCAATCCCAAAACGCACGAGACCCTCGAAAGCCTGATGCGCCAGATGGACAAAGAGGTTGTATCCCGTCTTGTCGATTGGGGGATCAAGAAGAAAAAAAGCGGGCTGGATGCACGCATTATC
The DNA here is from genome assembly GCA_964575205.1 of uncultured Campylobacterales bacterium. Lineage (GTDB taxonomy): Bacteria > Campylobacterota > Campylobacteria > Campylobacterales > Sulfurimonadaceae > Sulfonitrofixus. The sequence continues at coordinate 2,552 of CAZNQJ010000117.1, forward strand.
TTCTACGGCCCTCCGGGAACAGGCAAGACAATGACCTCGTACTCTCTGGCCCGCTCACTGAAACGGCAGGTGCTGGCCTTTGACTGCTCGAAGATCCTTTCGATGTATGTAGGCGAGAGCGAGAAAAACGTGCGCAAGATCTTTGATACCTTTAAAGAGCTGAGTGTCAAGACAAAGACCGAGCCTGTTCTGCTGCTGAATGAAGCGGACCAGTTTTTAAGTTCACGTTCCAGCGGCCCCGGCGGCGGAGCCGAGCAGATGCACAACCAGATGCAGAACATCTTCCTTGAGCAGATCGAACAGTTTGAAGGCATTCTGATCGCGACAACGAACCTGCTGGAGAATATTGATGTCGCTTTTTCACGCCGTTTTAACTATAAGATCGAGTTCAAACGCCCCACCAAAGCACAGCGTGTCAAGCTGTGGCAAAAGATGCTGCCGAAGAACGCGCCGTACGAAGAGGGCTTTGACAGTGAAAAATTGAGCCAATTCGACCTGACCGGCGGACAGATCAACCTGATCATCAAAAACTGCGCCTATGCCGTGGCAACGCAGGAAGAACCGCTCTTTACGATGGAGATCTTCAGACAGGAGATCGAGAAAGAGAAGAAAGGTAACTTTGATTCGGAAAAATCAATGGGCTTCCTGAGTTAAAAGTTCCGGCTGGATGATCTGCCCCTTCGGGTATCGGCGCGCCCTGCACCGCAATAGATCGTCCGGCGTCTTGGGGTACGCTTGAGGCGCATCTTGTTACAATACTGCACCACTTTTCAAATAGAATCACCAACCTGTTACTAATATAAACATTACCTCTTTCGTCCTATCTCTTTATGTAACCCTTTGTAGCACACAGTTTAAATTTAAAATTGCAAAAAACGTAGCTTAAAGCACTTTAGGTTATATTGCCTCTAACTGTTTTTTCTAAATAAAAGATAAGCTCTGAAAATCCCTTCACAAGGGTGTTTTTAGCTGTTTATAAACAATAAAAAAGGTTATATGCATGGAACACATGAGCACTACGAGTCCCTACTTCGGGATATTTGTACTCTTTGTACTCACTTTTGGGGCATTTTATGCGACCACCGTTGCAGCACGTTGGGCAAGTCGTGCCTTGGCACGTAAAGACACGGAAAAACTCAAGCTCTCGATCTACGAGTGCGGGCCTGAGGTAACGAAACAGCCGAACCGTATCTCGACGCAGTTCTATCTCTTCGCGCTGCTGTTCCTGTTGTTTGATGTTGAAGTCGTCTTTATGTTTCCATGGGCGATCGACTTCAAACTTCTAGGTTGGTTTGGTTTTGCTGAGATGCTTATGTTTATCTTGTTACTGACAATCGGTTTTATCTACGCATGGAAAAAAGGAGCCCTTGAATGGCACAACATCAAGTAAATTATACGCAAGACGGCGGTCTCCCGGTCGCACTGACAACGATCGACAAGGTTGTCAACTGGGGACGTTCGAACTCACTTTGGGCATTGACCTATGGTCTTGCCTGCTGTGGTATTGAGATGATGGCGTCGGGTGCATCACGGTATGACTTCGACCGTTTCGGTACGATCTTCCGTGCATCGCCGCGTCAATCTGAAGTGATGATCGTTGCGGGTACGTTGACAAAAAAACACGCGGAGTTTATCAAGCGCCTCTATGATCAGATGGCAGAACCCCGCTGGGTCATCTCGATGGGTTCGTGTGCGAATACCGGCGGTATGTTCAACACCTATGCAACCGTGCAGGGTGTCGACCGCATCATCCCTGTCGATCTCTATCTGCCGGGCTGTGCACCGCGTCCCGAGACACTTCAATATGCCGTGATGATGCTTCAGAAGAAGATCCGTTCTGAAAAAGCCGGCAAGGCACAACGCCCTAAAAGGTTATTATAATGAGAGCCTATAAGCCAAAAGACGACGTACAAAAAAAAGCGTACTACACTGACCGCTTCTGGGTCGCGCCGCAGGTGCCTAAAAGTGCGGTCGAAGATGACGCCGTATTCGCAGCAGACCTGGCAGCGATCAAAGCAAAGTTCGACGTGAGCGATGCCTACATCCAGGTCGGGCAGATGGTGGTCTACATCAAGCCTGATGACAACTACGGTGTCTTGGAACTGCTTCGCGATGAGCTTGGCTACACGCAGCTTTCTGAGATGTCGGCGATTGACTGGATAGCAAAACAGGGTCAGTTCGAGATCTTCTACCAGATGCTCTCCATGGGCAAACGCAAGCGTATCCGTATCAAATGTTTCATCGATGAAAAACAGGCGATCAACAGTGTCAGCAAACTTTTCCGCGCGGCAGACTGGTCGGAGCGCGAGATGTTCGACATGTTCGGTGTGATCGTCAATAACCACCCGTATATGAAACGTATTCTGATGCCGGACGACTGGGAAGGACACCCGTTACGCAAGACCTACCCGCTTCAAGGTGACGAGTTCGCAGCCTGGTACGAAGTTGACCGCATCTACGGCAAAGAGGCACGCGACATTATCGGGCCTGAACTCCGCGAACCGGCTGAAGTCAACCGTTACGACACTACGCGTTTCTCGCGTCTCGGACATGAGGTTCCGTTCGGCTATGACGTCAAAACCAACGGCGAACCTGAAAAACGCCTGGATTACCAGGAAGAGGGCGGTGTCTTCATGATCGAAAAATTCATCGAAGATGATGCCGTCATTATCAAAGATAGAAAGCGATAGGGGTTAGGATGCAACAACCAAACAGATTACGCCCGTTTTTTGAAAATATCACCTTTGACAGAGATGATAATGAGATGATCGTCAACTTCGGACCGCAGCACCCATCGGCGCACGGCCAGTTACGTCTGATCCTCCATCTGCAGCAAGAGCAGATCGTCAAGGCCCACCCGGATATCGGCTACCTTCACCGCGGTATGGAGAAGATGGCGGAGAACATGATCTATAACGAGTTCATGCCGACAACGGACC
>CAZNQJ010000118.1:0-5490 GCA_964575205.1 uncultured Campylobacterales bacterium
GATCTGGGAGTAGGCATTGACAGGATAACCTGAAATAAAGTACCACATTGCCCATACAATCGTGCCTAGAAAGATCAAAGACCAACCTACAGGCATTTCATTTTTATATTCGCCGATACCGTCCCAGTTTTCATCTGCCAATTTACCTGTTGCTGTATCAGTCTGCATTTGACGTACATACTTGATGACTACAAATACTGTAATGATTACCAGTGCGATTGCACCGGCAACAGCAAGCATATTGACGATATCATTATTTAAACCGCCTTTAGAGGTACCAACTGATAACCACGTGGCACCTAACATAAGAACGGTAATGATAATTCCCCAAAGCGTAAGCTTATTCATTTTTATCTCCTACCTTTTTTGTCTCTTTCGAGAGTTTGTTTACCGGTTCATCGGTAATGTCATCATGCAGTGCCATATTGCTCAACTCTTCATAATCACGCCCATGCTTCTTCTTCGACGTATAAAGATGGTAGATATACCCATAGAGCATAACAACCAAAAAAACCGTAAAGAAAAAGTAACCGTACGCCTGCAAAGTCACAATATCCACTGAATGACCCTCCTTACTTCAAGCTGTTCAGATATGCAATTAGCGCTACGATCTCAGGGATCTTACCAGCAGCAACCGCGTCTTGAACACTTTTGTCTTTCATGTCTGCAGTAATCAGTTTTGCCTCTTCGAGAGCATCTGCCTGCGCACCAGCTAAAGTATCCGCAAGTTTTACCTGTACATGTGATCCGTCTTTCAGCGGAATATCCTGGTTATACGGAACAGCGAAGACATTTTTGACTGTCAGCTGTTCAGCATAAGCCGTTTCGATATTTGCCGGATTTGTAAACATCCATGGGTATGCCGGCATCAGAGTTCCCGGAACAACCGCTTCAGGATCTTTCATGTGATTCTCATGCCAGTCTGTCGTACGGTAGTTACCTACACGCATCAAGTCCGGACCGGTACGTTTAGAACCCCAAAGGAACGGACGGTCATAAGCGTATTCACCGCTTAAAGAGTACGAACCGTAACGGTCTGTCTCTGCTTTAAACGGACGGATAAGCTGTGAGTGACATGCATTACATGAGTTCTTGATGTAAGCTTGACGGCCAGCCAACTCTAGTGTCGTGTATGGTTTTGTACCGATCACAGGGCGAGACGCCTGTGCAAAGTTTGGCACGATCTCAATCAGACCGGCAAACGCGATAACGACAAATACACCTACCGAGAAAAAGAACGGGTGTTTTTCTAACCAATGAAACATATTATCCCCTTTCCTTACGCTGCCATCGGTGACGCGCTTTGAAGTTCATTTTCTTCAACACGACGACCCGAAGTCATAGTTTTATACATGTTCCATGCGAACAGGAACATACCGATTAGGTAAAGTGTACCACCAACTGCACGGATTGTGTAGTATGGGTGAAGTACGGTTACTGTATCGATGAATGAGTAAGCAAGGTTACCGAACTCATCGTGCGCACGCCACATCATACCCTGAGTGATACCCGCGATCCACATAGATGTAAAGTAGAGGACAACACCAAGTGTCTGAACCCAGAACTGGGTATTCATGAGTGACTTAGAGTAGATCTCGCGCTTAAACACACGCGGCGCCATATGGAAAAGCGACGCCATGATCATAAATGCAACCCAACCGAGAACACCGTCATGTACGTGACCGACGATCCAGTCTGTAAAGTGTGCGATCGCATTGACTGATTTGATTGCCTGAATAGGACCTTCCAATGTTGAGAACATATAGAATGTCGATGCCAAGACCATGAACTTGATCAATGGAGATGACGCAACTTGTTGCCACTCACCCTTCATTGTAAGAAGCATATTGATCGCAGAACCCCAAGACGGAAGGATCAATACAACCGAGAACACTGAACCCATTGTCTGCATCCAGTCCGGTACCGTTGAGAAAAGAAGGTGGTGACCACCAGCCCAAAGGTAAACAAACATCAGACCCCAGAAAGAGAGGAGAGAAAGCTTGTATGAGAATACGGCCTGACCAGACTCTTTCGGTAGGAAGTAGTAGATCATCGCAACGATAGGCACGGTGAAACCAAATGCAACCGCATTGTGTCCATACCACCACTGTACCAGCGCATCATTTGTACCTGAATACATAGATACTGAGTGCCACCAGTCACCTAGACCGCCAGAGAAGAACATTGTTGGAACTTCCATGTTGTTAAACAGGTAAAGCATAGCGATACCGAGGAAAGTCGCAATATAGTACCAGACAGAGATATAGAGCGATTTTTCACGGCGCATACCGATCAAACCGAACATATTGATACCCCATAGTACCCATACGACAACGATCGCAAGATCGATCGGCCACTCAAACTCTGCATACTCTTTTGACGTTGTAATCCCCAGTAGAAGGGAAACAACAACAGCAGCTACTGTCAAAAGGTAGACCCAGAACTGAAGTTTACCGATGAACATCAAGAACGACGATTCCGCCATTGACACTTTCAGGACACGTTGCCCTACATAATACCATGTAGCAAAAACACCACTGATGGTAAAACCAAAAATTACTGCATCCGTATGCAACGGACGCAGGCGAGAGAAGTTTGTATACTCCGCTACTCCACTGCCTAAGATCGTATTCACACTTGGAAATGCAAGTTCCCATGCCAGAACAACACCGACAAGCATACCGACAATTCCGAGCAACACAGTTGTAAGCATAAACATCTTCGCAACAGTGTAATCATACTCTAAAGGACGATTCTCCATTTACAGCCTCCTAATAAATTCAAAGCGTAAGAACCCATTAAGAAAATGGGTTTTTAGACATTATGATGATAACGACTATATTGTTTGATTATTCTTAAATAATGTGCATATTACAATGTAATAGAATTTATATAATATATTTAAGTAGCAATTAAGCATGGTGGGAAAAAAAGAAACATCTTCTCTGCTGCAAGGGCTATAATACGGAATATAGTATGAAATTAGTCGTCATATTAGAGAGGTAAATCGCAAAAAAAACAGTTTATTTACCGCTTCCGCATTTGCCTGGAGCGCATTTCATCGCTTCTTCCTTAAGCGGTTTGGCTTCTGCTTTATCTGTAAGTTTCGCACCGCATTTGCCCATACCGCAGCGACCGGCACCGCACTTGCCGGCACCGCATTTACCCATATCTTGCGCATCTTTGGCCTGCTGTTCTTGCGGGGTGTTCTTCCAGTAATCAAACTGCATGTAGGCTTTCATGAGTGTCCAGCCTCCAAAGACGATAATAGTGATGGCGGCAAACTGTATCATCAATGATCGAAAGCGCGTCTGCGAAAAGAGACCGACGGCAAAGGCAAAACTGAAGAGCGCCGGGATGGTAAAAATACCGAAAATCCCCATCACTACCGCACCCCACAGTGCAGACTGCGTAGTCGTTGCCGTCACCAACATCGTATAGACTAGGCCGCACGGGAAAAGCCCGTTTAAAAGACCCAGAGTGAAGAAACTGCTTGGTTTGGCCGATGTCAGTTGAGAAGTGAAGATCTTTTTGAACCACGGCTGTCTTGTGATCGGGTATTCGATCGAAGTCAAAAACTTCAGTTTCCCGGCAAATGAGAGTCCCATCAGGATCATCATCACGCCTGCGACAGCAAACATAATGGCCCGCGTCAGAGGAGAGATGTCCCAGAGCGAACCGAAATAGCCAAAGAGCGCACCCAATAATGTGTACGTTACAACACGACCGAAATTATAGAAAAGATGGTAGGTCGCCTGGGTGAATTTTTGTTGTTCCGGTTTGATCTTGGCTGTTGTATAGGTGACGATAAAGCCGCCGCACATCCCGATGCAGTGGCCGATCGAGCCAAGCAGTGCAAAAGTGATGATAGCGGTGAACTCTATGCCGTTCATGGAGGTGTCCTAGGAGAAGGTACTTTCTTGCGCTTTGAGTGGAAAGTGTAGCCAAGAAGTGTTACATTTGTGTTAAGGTGTCAGAAAAAAACACCTATTCACAAAAAAGCGGGCTCTTTATGTCGTTTCTGTTTACGCGTGCTTTAAAAGCTGTAAAAATTCACCGAAGATATAGCGGCTCTCTTTCGGTCCGGGGCTTGATTCCGGGTGGTGTTGCACTGAAAAGATCGGAGCGTCATTGTAACGAAGCCCTTCGATCGTATCGTCAAACAGGTTGGTATGTGTCACTTCTGCAATCTCGGTGATGTTGTCCGGAACATTGTAGTTATGGTTCTGTGCCGTGATCTCGACCATCCCTGTTTGAACATTTTTGACAGGATGATTGCCGCCATGATGGCCAAACTTGAGTTTATAGGTGTCGTACCCGTGCGAGATCGAAAGCAGTTGATGCCCCAAACAGATGCCGAACATCGGCACTTTGGCTGTGATCAGTTTTTTGATCTTCGCCTGCTCATCTTTAAGCACCAGAGGGTCCCCCGGTCCGTTCGATAAAAAGACCCCGTCGATCTCTTTGTTTTTAACACGTGCGATCAGAGCATCGGCATCAAAGGTATTTGGAAGCACTTCGGCCTGCAGTCCTGCCTGGGTCAATTCATTCAGGATGTTACGCTTGACACCAAAGTCAATTACAGCGATTTTGGCTTTAACCGGAGGGGCTTCATTGTATTTGAACGTAACGGCATCATACATGCCGTCTTTGTGCGTGTAGACCTCTTTTGTACTGACCTCTTTAATGTAATTGATCTCTTCAATGCGCGGCGACGAATCAAGCACTTTTTTCAACTCTTCTTTGTCGCTGATTTCAGTCGAAGCAACCATCATCATCGCCCCTTCCGCACGCAGCATCTTGGTCAGGTAGCGTGTATCGATATCACAGATACCCATGACATTGTATTTTTTCAGGAAATTCGCAAGTGACTCTTCTGCACGGAAATTTGAGTAACGATCCTGGTATTGACGAACGATCATTCCTTTGGCATGCGCTCTCTTGGACTCCATATCTTCCGCGTTGACACCGACATTACCGATCTCAGGTGCCGTGAACGTCACGAATTGGCCGGCATAGGAAGGATCAGACATGATCTCCTGATAACCGCTCATCGAAGTGTTGAAAACGATCTCACCGACCAAGGTTGTCTCTGCACCGAATGATGCCGCCTCCAAAAACGTACCGTTTTCAAGATAAATCCACACTGGTTTCATTAAGCAAGTCCTCTCTTTTGTAGCTCTTCGTTATAGAGTTTCTCATGAATGATATCAAACTCTTCCGTGCCCGGGATAATACGGCGTTTATATGCGCGGATCTTTTCCATAACGGCATCGTCGATCTCATCATTGCTTGCGATGTAGCTCGTGATCGCATTGTAGATGATATTCTTGACACGGCTTTCCGTTACCTCATAATTGATCAGGTCTTCTTCATACAGTGCATCGAAGATCTTATGCGATATATCCGAATAACGGTCTTCATAGGAGAGAATAACACCATATTGCGGGGCTAGTTTCTTCTTGATCAAGAAGAACATTTGGCGTTCGT
>CAZNQJ010000119.1:0-5475 GCA_964575205.1 uncultured Campylobacterales bacterium
CATCCCTTCAATAACAGATAGTAGAAAATTATAATATGCATTTGTTACCAAAATATTTCACTTTGATTACCGGAATATTTTTGTGTTTAATGGAGTATAAAAGATCGAAGTAAGGTTAGAGAAGATACCTGGCTGAAAAGCCAGGTACGGGGGAAGGATTTATTTAGTAAAACCAAATCCTTCGATGACAACGATGTCATCCGTTCTATACTCATCGCTCAGCGGCATGCCGGTATCGTCAGAGTGCTGGATTGAAAGGTAGGCTTTCGTACCGTCCGGCGAGAAGATGAAACCTGTCGGCTCAGCTGACTGATCTTTGACAGAAAGAAGTCTTACACAGCCGTCTGTCTTGATATCTTTATCGGCACCATCTTTCAGACATGCCCAGATATCACCGTTTTTGTGGTCTTCGATACCGTAGATATCACCGGTTACCGGGTGGATATCAAGACTGTCTACAGACGTGAACTCTGTGTTACCTTCAACGAAACGGTTGACCACCGTTGTCTGTACACCATTGCCTACTTCTACAGGATCAGCGTCTACGGCACACATGATCTCGCCATAGTGATTTGAAGATTCGTTACCTGTGTTTGTCCAGCAGAATCTTACACCTGCACCTGTATACGTAGGATCTTTATGAAGATCTTCCGGGCGATAGTACCCTGTGGCGCCATTGGCGTCAGCATCAGCTCTTGCACTCGAAGCATTGACACTGATCCAGGCAGCATTACCGACTTCACACCCTTGTCCGAACTGTTGCCCGGAATCTTTACAAGATACTTGCATCGCGTAGTTGCTGCCCGCTACAAGCGGCGACTGTGAAAGATCTGTAATATCGCCATTGGCAATATCATATAGCGTCGTTGGAACGAACTTGAAGATCGCACCACCGTCGGCATCGGCTGTTGCTGTACCCGGACGAAGCTCATCACCGCCGATGACAACACCGTTGTCAAGGACAGTCAGACCTTCCCAGGCCATCTCAGCCATGACCTGACGCTTGACGATCTTGGTAGAAGCTGTAGTTGAACCGATACCGTCTACAATCGTACCGGCAGTTCTGTCCGTGACCTGGTGGTTCACAACATTCAATGGATCGATGATCTCATAAAGTGCACCGTCTGTCGTCTCTTCCGTTGCTACAAGCGTTCCCCATGGCGTCGCACGAAGGCCGTCACATCTTTCCATACCGCGAAGAACGGTTGTGACTTCACCTGTTGCCAGATCCCATTTCTGTACCGATGGGTTCAGTTTACCAGTCGTACCATTGATCTCTTCCGAACCGCCTTCAACACATGAGAACATGTGTGTCGGAGTCATAGAACCATACGGGTAAAAGTTGAAAAGGTCAGCGTGGTTCGCAGCTTCACGTGTCAAAAAGCTTGCTGTCAAGCCGTCTGCCAACAATATAGTGTCTGATGCCTCTGTCACATCGGCTCTTGATATATTATCGTTTGAACCGTACTTTAATGCGCCTGAAAAGCCTAGGTACTTTTCAGACTCTATATAAAGTTTGTCTTCTTGTACTTTACCGTAATCCATTCTTAGAGCAGATAAAACATCAACACTGTCTGTACCATCAACACCGTCTGTACCATCAACACCGTTAACACCATCGATGCCGTTTATACCATCGATTCCTACAGCACCTGTAGCGCCGTCACTGCCGTCTATATTGCACCCCGTAATAAACAATGCCTTTGCAACTGCTACTTACATCATTATCATCATCGGTTTTTTCATTTCCATAAGTCTTCCTTCGTTTAAAGTTACGGCAGAAGAATAGAAGATCTTTATTACCCCGACGTATCCGGTAAGACACAAAAAAATAAACTTTCCGATACAGTCTGATTACAGCAGCTTTTTCACGTGTTGCTTAAATATTTGGGTTATCCGGAAGTTTTCACTCATGCCATACCCTTTTACTGTTACACATGCGGTATGAAATCAATCGAACACATTAACAATGCCCTTGCAGACCCGTATAAAGAGGTCGAGGCCATCTTGCTTGACGGTCATCAACCTCACGGAGAAAGACAACCTGATGCTGCCTATTTTGCAGGAAAATACCGGGTTCCAAAACCGACTGCAGCTATTTGATGACGGACCTTGTTTTGAGTGAGTATTTGTGATAGACTTTTTGACAACTGCATCTGAAATACGGTCAGATAGACCTGCAAAAGGTAGTAACATGAAAGTATCCGTAGTATTTGCCACTTTACTGTTTTGCTGTTTTGTTCCGCACCTCGCGGCCGAAGAGTACCAGGTTATTTTTGAAACGACAGAGTGTTCAGGGAAAACCGGTTTTGCGGCGGTCAGAATAAACACCATCTATAGAATCGAATCAGCCGACTGCACTTCACCGAACAATCCAAAGGAAAAACTGAAAAAACTGCTCGTCGATGACGGCTCGGGAAGCTATGTCGCCTACACGCTCACACAACAAGAGGCGCAAAAAGTCATTGCCGATATGCGAGAGTACATGAAGGCGCGTCTGAAGCTGATGGAACGCTCCAATGCCATCATCATCGGAAAATAGCACGTATATGTCTCCGGCATCTTTCCCTGGCGAGGGGAGGATTACTCGTTAAGGAAGATCGTCATACCCTTGCTGAAACCGCTTCCCGACGTCGGCTTGCAGTAGGCGATCTTCTCTTTGACCTTCGTCACTTTGATCGTTCCTACCTGCGTCATCTCGGCATCGAGCACTTCGCCCGTATCAGGGTCGACCAGCTCTTCGACCTCGCCGACTTTGAACACCCTGCCGACGCTCACACCGTCACGGCTGCCGCGGTTGACGATGATATTGTCCCCCTTGACCATCATAACGGTCCCTTCCCACGGAATCTTGTCCAGCTGCGCTATCAGATACTTTACGGCCTGGCCGACAGCGTTCTGGGCCGCTTCGCCGACATTGTCTTCCTTCGTCCCGCCAGCCTTGCCTGTCAATCCGCCGAGCGCCGAACCGTGGTAGCCCATTTTGAACCCTTTTTTCCCCGACTTGCCGATAATATCCTGCGAAGCCACGACCTGGCCGGTTTCGGAGTCAACCAGATAGATTGTGAAATTGATCTCTGCCGACCCGGCCGAACCGCCGAGCGAGATACCGGCGAAATTGAGACCGCCGCCGCTGCTTTTGGTATTGTCCTGGACATGCGTAACGGAGCCGCGGACAAGGAGTTGCGCCGGGGTCATCCTGCCGATCTTGGCCGATTTTTTCCCTTTGGCCGTACGTCCGCTGGCAGCGAAATCCTGCTCCTTCATTGCGGCTTTGCGCATCTCGGCGTCACCGAGCACGATGAACCATCCTGAATCGTGAAGCGCATCGGTCATAATCGTTGTCATACCGTCGCCGATCTTCCACCGCCCGTGCCAGCCCGCCTCATTTTTAAACTTTGTGACGGTGACGGAATAGCGCAGATTTCCTTCCGGCGGTGCCGGGATCGTCTCATCCGCTTCCGCCAGCGTCACCTGCAGCAGTATCATCACCAACAGTATCCCAACGGTTTTTACCATACTTATTTTCATCGCACTCTCCTTTAGTCTGTTTTGGTTCCCTGCCCTACCTTCGTCATGGCAGCTTGTCCAGTTTTGTATACTCTATCGCATTGGCGTAGGCGACGAGCTCTTCCCTGCTGACGTCACGTCCTTCGACCGTAACGAAAAAACGTTTTTTGACGACGATCTTGATGTCGCCCTTTTTCTGCGGCTCCCTGTAGGTCACGATCGCTTTCTGTCGTTTTATCTTCTCCAGTGTCCCCCCGTCCGCCGTGGCAATCGCGGGATTTGAAAAGAGCATCATCATGCTCTGCAGCATAGGAGAGTCTGCAGCAATAGAGACGGTAACGGAACTCGATCCCCTGCGGTAGCTGCGCGAGCTCGAAATGCCGCCGCCGAAGAGTGTTGACGCACCCGTCTGCTGTCTGTTCTCTGCAACCTGCCACCCCTCCAGCGCTTCGGGAAGATACGCATCCAGTGAATTGGCCTTTTTTTGCCGAATGACCTGGGTTGCGTACTCCAGGCTCTCGATCGCAGTAGAAAACTCCCCCTCTTTATACTGTTCAAGAGCATCATTGATCGATTCGGTTACGTCATCGGCATGAAGTCCCTGCGATGCCAGCAGCACTGCCAGAAATGCTCCGCCGGCCTTTTTCAGATAACATCTTCTCATAAAATCTCCTTTCCAACAACAGTTGATTATAGTGTAGCATAAGGAGCACCCCTAAAAACCTTATGCGTTCTGCAGTGGAGATCCAAGGACGCCAATAGGGCCCTGGCCGGCTTCAGTCTAACCGTTTTATCTACAAATTGCATATTGAATCCTGTAGCGGGCATAGAGCTGTTTAAGTTTTAGTTGACCTGGCGTGTAGTACCATTTTACTGCATATTTATACTCCCTTCCCCATTTGGGAGAAGGTTCATTTCGCCAAACCCGTTGTGAAGCGGGGACGGAAAGCCATGGGTCTTTTGTAAAAAGATCGCCAGGTTGCCAATAATTATCAAAAATATGTGTTTGCATATATATAATTGCCACCTTGCATTTAATTACACCTTTCCCTTATTTCGCTAAATACATATGTCATGACACAAAAAACTGCAGGGTACGCTGAGTATCCAAACGGATCTCGCAACCACCTGTAATAATGAAGGCCGACCATGATCAGATACAAAACAGTGCCACTCTACCTCTCGGTGCTTCTCCTTCTCTCGCTGCTTGCGGGATGCAGTGCACAGGAGAAGAGCGCTTCGGGTGCAGATACGGACCCGAAATACGATTACGAATATGAAGGGCTGCCCCTTTATGCTTCGAACATGCCCGCAGAGAAGTATGGACTGAAACCGCTGAACGACAACGAATTCAACACACTTGACGACGCCCAGAAAATGGTGATCGCCGACAAACTCCTCAGCACCCTCTACTTCGGCATGCCCGCAGACGAACTCAAAGCGCTGATCGAGACCGGTACGTTTGTTACTACCGTGCAGACCATGATCTCCGAAGAACGCAATAATCTCGCGACGGCCGAAGCGCGCCTCGACGACAGCGGTGACGAAGGCGAGTTCTACTACTCTGACTACCCAAGCGGTGCGGCGGAGGTCTCCAGGATCCTGGCCCGTTTTTATGTTCTTAGTGAGCTCGACAGCCACTACATCGATTACTGGAGCGCCTACATCCTCTCGCAGTCCATCCTCTTCTCCCCCTCCTACGAACTTGCTTCGTCGCATGCGCCCAATGTCGAGCGGGTCTACGGCAGGCTGGTGCGCAACTTCAGAGACGACGTCTCGGCGCAATACGCCACATTCCTGCATATGATCAGCGACGACAACTGGCGCCGGTTCAGGAGCCCCGAAGACAACGGACGCGAGATGATGGAGATCTATCTGCAGGATTTCAACGACGCCCATGTCCCCATCGCCGGCAAGGCCCTGAAAAACTGGAAACTCGACCGCGACAACGACACCCTCGTGATC
>CAZNQJ010000120.1:0-5439 GCA_964575205.1 uncultured Campylobacterales bacterium
ACCCATTACTTGAGTCGCTGCGGGTGCCTGGGGCGGGGGCGGAACCACGGGAGCCGGGGGAGGCGGTGGAGCCAGCGGAGCCGCGGGTTCCAATAAAGCGCTGTATTCGCTACCGCGAATCAGCTCATCAGTCCATCCGACTGAGCGCAGGGATTCCAGAGTTTGTCCATTCACTACTTTCATTTTGTTCTCCTTGTGTTGATGTTATAAGTCCAACGCTATATAGCCCTAGGGGGCGGAGGCGGTGGTATGCCATTGGTGGCGGCGCTGTCGAATTCCTGCTGGGCCCGGTTGACGACGTCGTCTTCGACCATTGTGCCGTCCGGGCGCAGTGCGATTTGTCCCGAGGTGTAGACCATACCGTTTACTTTAACCGCCTGTGAATAGGGACCGATCGCGGCCGGTGCTCTGTCTGTTTTTACGAATTCCATCTATTGTTCCTTCTCTATTGATTTCTGTTTTTTATATTTGCGTTCGACATCATCCATCATCGAAAGGTAATCCTCTTCTTCCCAATACCCGGGAACACTGTAGATCACCCTACCGTCCGGCGCCAAAAAGTAGCTCATCGGCACCATCGGCGCTTTCAGGCACGGAGGGTACTTGTCTTTGTCTCGCGTCAATGCCACGGCGATGTACTTGCTGTTGACATTTTCGATCACTTCCGGCGCTTCGAGCGTAGTCGATTCAAGTTTTCGGCACCATCGGCACGTTTCAGAGGTGATCAGGGCATAGATGATCTTACCCTCTTTCTGTGCTTTTGCTTTTGCCGCTTCAAAGTTGTTTTCCCACTCTATCTCATCAGCAAAAAGCGAGAGTGCCAGCATGGTAACGATCATGATTAAACGCATTGGCTTCCTTTAAAAAAAGCGTATTATACCAAAGTGCCTGCAGACGAATGAATATAACTTTCCCGCCGTTTTATAATTTATGCTCTATAATAGAAATATATCGCCTGCCTGAAGGAGAGAAGATGTCGGCAACAGAAGAGAGGCTCTTTTCGGCCATCGAGAATATCAATGACGATGTCATCGCACTGCGACATCAGCTTCATGAGCATCCCGAGCTTTCCGGCCAGGAAAAAGAGACGACAATGTTACTCAAGATGTTGTTGCAAAATGCAGGATTGGAAGTAACAACGTATGAAGAGCACTATGGCCTCATTGCCGACCTGGTCGTCGATGGAAACAAGCCTTTTATCGCGCTTCGTGCCGACATCGACGCGCTGCCCATCAACGAGCAGAGCAAAGCTGCTTACATCTCGCGTACACCGGGAATCATGCACGCCTGCGGCCATGATTCGCATACGGCTATTTTACTGGGAGCGGCGATAGCGATGATGCAGATCAAAGATGAGCTGACGGACAATGTCCGTTTTGTCTTTCAGCCGGCCGAAGAGATCACCGAAGGCGGAAGTTCTCAGATGATCAAAGACGGGGCACTCGAAAACGTCAAAGCCATCTTCGGGCTCCACGCCTACCCCTATCTCAAGACAGGGGAGATCGGGTATAAATACGGGGTGATGCTTGCTTCTGCCGACACTTTCGAGATCGAGATCTTTGGCAAAAGCTCGCACGGGGCGCGCCCCCATGAGGGGGTCGATGCCATCCTTGTCACCTCGATGGCGGTCAACTCCATCAACCATATCGTCTCGCGCCAGATCGACCCGCTGCATCCGGCCGTCATCTCTCTGGGCACCATCGAAGGGGGCAAAGCGGCCAATGTCATCTGCGATCATGTCAAACTCTGCGGTACCGTGCGCACCGTCAACCATGAGGTTCGCCACGCCATTCCCAAGATGATGGAGATATCGCTTCAGGGGATCACGAAATCGATGCATGCCACCTATAAATTCGACTACACCTTCGGCTCGCCAGAAGTGTGCAATAACGCCGCGATGGTCGACATCGTCCGTCATGCAGCCGAAAAGGTCGTCGGGAGGGAGAAGAGCATTGACCTGATGGACCCGGTGATGGGCGGCGAGGATTTCGGGCGTTACCTCGAGATCGTCCCCGGCGCTTTTTTCCGGCTCGGCACCTGCAACCCGGACAAAGGGAGCTGCGTCTCACAGCACAACAGCCGTTTTGACGTCGACGATGACGCCCTGCAGTACGGCATGAAGATCATGGCGCTCTCGGCGATAGAGGCAATGGGCAATGCGTGACGAGATCTCGCTCAAGATCACCAACAAAGCCGACAGCAAACTGATCTACCATACCTTCGCCTACCTCAAAGAGCGGCTTCCGGTCACCGACCTTTCACCCCTTGAAGAGGCATTGATGCAGCTGATCGAAAATGTGCTCGAACATGCCTACGAACGAAACTATGATATTGACATAACGGTACACTACTACATCTATAACTGCCAGCTCAAAATAGACGTCGAAGACCTGGGTGTTCCCTTTGACTTCAGCCGCTATCTCAGCGAACCCGTCGATCACAGCGGCGACCATGAAAAAGGGTTTTACCGGATTTACGATCTGGTTGACCGCTTCTATTTCACCCCACTTCCCAATGCCGGCAAGCGCTTCACTCTGATACAGATGTTCGATCAGTGTTTTGACATCAGGACAAATCTGATCATCGCCGATGAGCCGCTTGACAAAACAGAGGTTCTCCAACATCTCAGTGTTCGGGCATTTATAGAGGGCGACGGCGACGGCATCGCAAAACTGATCTACAGAAACTATGACTACACCTACTACAAGCACCTTTTTTATGAGCCCGAGGAGGTGCGCAAGGCAAACGAAAAAGGGGAAGTGCACTCCGTCGTTGCACTCTTCCGTAACGAGATCGTCGGTCACTTCGCGCTAATCCACGCCCCCCTTTCCAACATCGCAGAGGTCGCCGTCGCCACTGTCAATCCGCGATACAAAGGGATCGGCATCATGAACAGGATGTTCGATTTTATCATTTTAGAGGCCAAACGCTTCGGGTATGATGCCATCTTCGGTGAAGCCATCATGCTTCACCCCTACAGCCAGAAAGCCAATCTGTCACATGGCATGACCGAGTCTGCTATCGTCCTCGGACAGGTCCCCTCTGAAATACAGATCGAGCGCAGACTGAAAAATCCGCAGCGCAGCGGTGTGCTCATCGCCTACCTGCTTTTTGACAAGCGCCGTTACCGCCATGCCCCGTCGAAAATCTACGGCAGGCAGATCCAAAAGGTCTATAATGATTTCGCTATTGAGATCGACAGTATGGAATTGCCGCACCGGGTACGCGACGCTATTACCCACAGCATCAATGATATGCTGAATGTCGGCTATATTCGTATCGAAGACCAGGTCCAAGAGAAAGAGCTGACGGAGATACTTACCGACCTGCAAAAAGAGCACTGCGACATGATCTATGCCGATATCAACCTTCACCGTATCCAAAACATCGATGCGGTGATCTCGATGCTGAACAGGCAAGGTTTTTTTTACAGCGGGGTTCTTTTTTTCTGCTATGAGGATGAGGATTATCTGCGTCTGCAGCGAAAGAACAGTAAAAGCGTGGATGAGGAGCAGCTAATCTGCTACTCGAAAAATGCGCAGCAGATGCTTGCCTTCATTCATCAAGACGAAGCGCGGATCAACGCCCTCTAGAAGCTGGCGATCACCTCTTTGAAGACGGCACAGAGCTTCTCGACCTCTTCGCGTGTTGTCCGTTCATTGGGCGCATGGATGGTGTCGTTTCGCACCCCGAACTCGATGACATCCACCCCGTACGGCGCGATATAACGGGCATCCGAAGTCCCGCCGGCAGTGGAGTGTTTCGGCTTGATCCCCGTGACCTTTTTGATCGCCGCGTCGATGGTACGTACGATCTTCGTGTTCGGATCGGTCATAAACGGATAGGCCGACTGTTCAAGTCTCAGGGTATAGTTCATCTCCGAGAAATATTTATGGACAAAATCTTCGATCGCCTTGCGGTCCGTCTTGGTCGAGTTGCGCACATTGAACATCAGCTTGAGCTTGCCCGGCGTGACGTTTGTCACCTCCATACCGGCACGGATATCGGTCACTACGAACTTGCTCGGAGCAAAGTTCGCATCGCCTTCGTCCAGATCAACGCCCGCCATGTGGTGCAACACCTGCGCCACCTTGTGGATCGGGTTGGTCGCTTTCTCCGGGTAGGCGGCATGGCCCTGTTTCCCTGTCTTCTCGATCACGCCGTTGATCGATCCGCGGCGCCCTATCTTGATCGCATCGCCGAAGCGCTCTTCGCAGGTCGGCTCGGCCACGATGCAGGCATCGGGCATCATCTTCTGCTCATCGAGGTACTTCAGGACTTCAAGCGTACCGAATTTTGCCGGCCCCTCTTCATCGGAGGTCAACAGCAAGGAGAGCGTTCCGTCAAAGTGTTCTGTCTCTTTGACCGCCTGCAGAAAGGCGGCAAAGCCCGACTTCATATCCTGTGCGCCCCGCCCGTAGATAAACCCCTCCTGCTCAAGCGCCCCGTAGGGATCGACGCTCCACCCCTCGCCTGCCGGGACAACGTCGACATGCCCCGCAAAACAGAGGTGTTCGCCCTCAGCGAACTTCCTGTAGATAAAGAGGTTTTTGACCCCGTTCGAATCGAGACGAACGGCGGTAAAACCATCAAGGTACTCCGCAACAAAATCGAGCAGTCCTCCGTCGTCCGGTGTCTCGCTTTTGGCTTGCAGGATCTTTTTAAATAAGGCTATCAGCTCCAAATCGGCTCTCTAATTCTCGGGATTTTCATAAAAGACATAGTTGCTGTAATCACTCACTTCAAAATAGAGTTTCTTCTCGCCCGGATCGGCTTTGTAGTTGAAGTTTTTGTCAAGGTAACCGTAACTGTAGCGGTATGCGCGTTGCTGTCCGTCGTCTCGGCCCATACCCGTCGTCATCTTGTCGACCTTGATAAAACGCATCACCAGCTTCTCGCCGGCATAGACATCCATCACCCCGTTGGTCCCCGTCCAGTTCTGGATACCGCGGCTCATCTTGTTCTGCTGTTCCTGGGTACAGCCGGCCATCATCAGCACCAGTGCCATGAGACTTAAACCTGCTAGTCTTCTCATTATCTCTCCATCTCTTTCTTATCGTCAAATCATAGCGTAAAGCGCTGATGCCTAGTCGTGTTTTTCCCAGTCAAGTGCCGTCTTACAGATAAGTTTCAGGTCATCATACTGAAAAAGTTTCGGGTGTTTTATTTTAAGCGAAGATGCTTTCAAACTCTCCCAGGCATTCAGGATCTTGCTGTTGTCGGAGATCAGCAGGGCCGGATCGCCGGCACGTTTCGGTGCCATATCAACCTTGAAATCGACACCGCTCACCTCTTTCATCGTACTGATCACCTCTTTGACACTGAAGCCCAGGCCGTAGCCGACATTGAAGGTATCGCTCTCGTTCTCTTCGAGATATTCCAGGGCCATCAGATGGGAAAAAGCGAGATCATCGACATGAATATAGTCGCGGATACAGG
>CAZNQJ010000121.1:0-5398 GCA_964575205.1 uncultured Campylobacterales bacterium
TCCGGCACTGAAGTTTATCCCGAAGGGGACAGAATAGCACTTTTTTTTTGAAAAAAAGCATCAGGTCACAATCACCTTGATCGGTGCCTTGAGCTTGAATTTCAGCATATCCTCGATACCGGCAAGTGTCGTCGTCGTGTTCATCGAACAGCTCATACACTCGCCCTGATACTTAATGAGCACCTCGAAGACGCCCTCTGTCTCTTTGATGTCGATCAGCTCGACGTTGCCGCCGTCGGCTTTAAGCGTCGGACGGATGTACTCTTCGAGGATGGATTCGACCGCTTTGATCTTCTGGACAAGTCCCATCGTGTTAAAGGTACCGTCGCCTTTGGCTTCAATGATCTTGCGGGACTTCTCTTCCGCTTCCAGCGCTTCGGCTACCTCTGCCAGCAGGTCTACAAGGTAGACGTCTTTGACTTCGTGGCCGCCGGGCTTGATACACGACTTGCAGAAACCGCCCGCCTTGGTATAATCGGTGATCTCTTCGATCGTCGTCAGCTTGTTAAGCTTGATCACCTCTTTGAGCGTCTCCTGGGAGACGCGGGCACATTCACAGATGATGAACTCCGACTCCAGGCTCTCCATGTCGACGCCCAGGTACATCGAGGCCGCTTTCTTGATAACGTCATAGGCCATGACCGAACAGTGCATCTTCTGGCCCGGAACAGCCGGGACATCCGGATTGTCGCGCAGGGCTTTCTCGACGTCGATGTTGGTGATCTTGAGCGCATCTTCGACCGTCTTCTCCATACAGAGTTCGGCCATCATGTCCGAAGAGGCGATCGCCGTACCGCAGCCGAAGCTTTTAAACTTGCTCTTCTTGATAATATTGCTGGCAGGATCGATCAGCCAGTAGAGGCGTACCGCGTCACCGCAGCTCTCCGCGCCGAAGTCAGCGATGATCAGCTTGTCTTCACCCGCTTCAGCCTCCGTGATCTCGCCCATATGCATAGGCGCATTCATTCTTTTCTGTACTTCTAACGAATACTCTTCCCAGAGCGCTCCGCCGATCAAATCATCTCTTGCCATAGTGTCTCTCCAATATAGTACTTTTAGCTGATAATGCAATTGCCGTTCCCGCTCTTTTATCATAAAGAGTCACATTTTTGTTACTGTACGTCTTCAGCAACAAAATCGTCTTTTTTGTCCGAAAGTAGAACACAATATGCATGATCTATTAAAACGGGTGTCAAACCCTTATAAAGGATGAAAGATGTATCAACTTACCGCGATTTTTAACCGAAGCTGTCTAAAGGATGTGTTGCAGGAGCTCTTTGAGCGCAAAATAGAGGGGGTCACCGTAAGCAGTGTCATCGGCAAAGGGGGCATCGGCTTCATCGAAGAGAGCGGGGGCATCGACCTCGACGAAAAGGTACGTATCGACATCATTCTCTCCAGCGACATCTATAAAGAGCTTGCCAAAGAGGCGATCCGCGCCAATGCGCAGGACATGGGACACGGTTCGGGCAAGATGTGGGTCACCCCGGTCCTCGAGGTCGAACGTATCCGCACCGGCGAGACAAACGAGGCCGCGCTTACGCAAAGTACCAAGGTCAAGAAGATACCCCACGAGAACTACTATACCGCCATGGACACGCCTGCGAGCTGACCTCGGACGTCAGTCAATCGACATAAAAGCGAAAGCTTTTCTGTGAAAAAGATCACTGCTGCGTTTTCTCCGGCGGTTCTTCACAACTGATTCTGCTCTGATCCTGCGAAAGAACCTTCAACTGTTTTAGCAGACTGTCCCGCAGAACATGAAGCTTTTCGATGCCTGCGATCGCTTTTTTCTTCTCTCCCCGACCGTAAAGCTCCAGCAGTTGGGCCACGTGGGCATGGACCTGCATGTGCAGCTGTTCTATCTCACCGAAAACCGGCTCCGCTTCATATTGGCCCCTGCCTTCGGTATCCAGCCAGATACCGAAACGGCACTGGTGCATATCCTGCTGCGCCGGAGCTTCCTGTTCGCCTCTCAAAAACGCCTCGACCTTTTCGGTCCAGGCACGGTGTTCGACACCGGCAAAGAGAAGCGGCAGATCGTCACGATTCACCGGCAACAGGTCACGCCATGCCGGATCGGGACGCCATGCGACAAACCACTCCGGAAATTCCTCAGCCGGAAGGGGGCGGGCGATAGCATAACCCTGAGCGAGTTCGCACCCCAGCTGCATCAGCAGCTCACCGTGCGCCACAGATTCTATCCCCTCGGCGAGAACATCGATGCGAAGGGCATCGGCAAGGCCGATAATGCCTGTCAGCACGGCCAGGTCATCATGGTTATCGATCATCTCCTGTCCGAAATCCTGGTTGATCTTGATCTGGACAACCGGGAGCTGCTGCAGGTAGGTGAGCGAAGAGTAGCCGGTGCCGAAGTCGTCCAGAACAAACATTATCCCTAACTCCCGGCAGGCTTTGATGATCTTTGTTGTCCTTTTCAAATCTTCGAGCGTACTGGTCTCACGGACCTCAAGCTCCAGAGAAGAGGTCTCGACCTCAGGATGCAGTGCGAGGATCACCTGCAGACGCTCCACAAAGTCTCTCTCCTTCAGCTGGCGGGCACCGATATTGACACTGAGGGCAATGTCCAGCCCTCTGTTGTGCCACTCTTCTATCTGGCTCAAAGCCCTGTCGATGACCCACTCGCCCAGTTCGACGGCCAGCGGATGCTCCTCGATTACCGGCAGGAATTCCGAGGGTACAAGTAGCCCCTTCTCGGGATGCTGCCAGCGGATCAGTGCTTCGGCCCCGATGACCCTCCCCGTATGGATATTGACCTTGGGCTGGTAAAAAAGCATAAATTCACCGCTGCTCAGCCCCCGACTGATACGCTCTATCTGTTTGTGACGATCCAGCAGCTCGTCCTCTTCCCTGGTGTTGAAGAACTGGTACTGGTTCTTGCCGGACATTTTGGCCGCATACATGGCCTGATCAGCCTGGCGCAACAGGATGTCGGCATCCACCTCTTCGGACTGCGGGTAGAAGGTGACGCCGAGACTTGCCGATATCTGCAGTATTTTCTCCTCGATATGCACCTGCGCGGAAGCCGCATCAAGAAGACGGGTGATCATCGGTATAGAGACGTCGATACTGGGAAGGTCCTGCAGTACCACAACGAACTCGTCGCCCCCCAGCCGGGCGAGGGTGTCGCCTTCACGCAGGGTCTGCTGCATGGATTTGGAGAGGGCGATCAACAGCTGGTCGCCGGCTTTATGCCCGTACGTGTCGTTGATCTCCTTGAAGCCGTCGAGGTCGAGATAGGCGACTGCCAGATAGAGCCCGTGGCGCAGCGCCTGCGCCATTCCCTGATGCAGACGGTCCGACAGCAGCACGCGGTTGGGCAGCGCGGTAAGCGCATCGTACTGGGCAGCGCGTTCCAACTCGATCTCGTGCTCCTTTTCCTGAGTGACGTCCGAGAAGAGCGCCGCAAAGTTTTGGATCTTGCCCTGATCGTCCTTTACGGCGGTGATGGTCAGCATGGCGACATACTCCACGCCGTCCTTGCGCCGGTTCCAGATCTCGCCGTGCCAGTAGGACTTCTCGATGATCGAGCTCCACATTGTGGCGAAGAACTCCTCGTTATGGCGGCTGGAACTGAGCATTCGGGGGTTTTGTCCCAGAACATCCTGTCGGCTGTAGCCTGTGATGCGGCTGAAGGCCCTGTTCACTTCGATGATAGTGCCGACAGGGTCGGTGATCATGATCCCTTCGCCCGCATGCGTGAAGACGCTGGCCGCGAGCTTAAGCGTCTCTTCGGAGACTCTGCGTTCGGTGATATCGCTCAGAATCAGGAGCACCATCGTCATGCCGTTGGCATCTACCGCCGAAACGGCCGTCATATGCACCCAGAACGGGGCCTCGTTCCGGCGTATCATCCGCAGTTCGCAGGAGTGCTGTTCGGAGGACGCAAGGAACTTTTTTTGGAAACGGTAATAGATATCCCCGTCCTCCTTCAGGACAAAGCGGGAGATCGGCTTATTGAACAGCTCACTCCTGTGTATGCCCAGCAAGGTGCTTGCGGTGAGGTTGGCCTGCCGGATAAGCCCCTCTTTGTCCAGGGTGCAGTACCCCACCGGCGCCATCTCATAGAGATCAAAATAACGGTTCTGTGAAGCGTCCAGTGCCGCCTCTGCCCGGCGGAGTTCATCATTTTGCATCTCCAGTTCGATCTGATGGACCTGAAGTTCGTAGAGTATCCGGCGCGTCTCCTCGTCCAGCTTTTCGCTTTCCGGTGAGAGGTGCCCTTTTTCGGCGGCGATCTTTTCGGCTCTCCGGCGCCTCTCCTCTGCGGAGATTATTGCCGGGGCCGTGCTGTCGGCAGACTTATTTTTCTTGCCCATGGTCCTGCTCCGCCGATCGATCGATTTTGCGCTCCGTTGTCGCGATCGCATAGACCTGTCCGGCTTTATTCACCAGGGCGGTGGCGGTCATCCAGACCTCCACGAGCGTACCCTCTTTGTCAATGCGCTTTGCACGGTACGGCTCCAGCATCCCGGTATGGCTGAGCTGCAGCATCTTGGCCAGCCCCTCCTCTCTCTCATCCTCCGGTATACGCTCACTCACGTTCATCTTGAGCGCTTCGTCTTCGCTCCAGCCGTACATCCTCACCGCAGCGGGGTTCCAGGCCAGAATACGGCCGTTAAGGTCCTGCAGTGTGATCGCATCGTGTGCGTCGCGCACGACCACAGCCAGTCGCTTCATCGCTTCGGCTTCCTTCAGCGCCTTGCGCATCTGCACGTTTTCGGTGATATTGATAAAGAAGATCACGGCCCCCTCAATGGTATTGTCGAGCGTGCGGTAGGGCTGAATGCGCATCAGGAACCACTTGCCGTCGCTCGTCAGCACCTCCATCTCTTTGGGGATCAGGCTGTCGAGCACGGACTGTGTGTCCGCCGCCAGCGTGTTGTACTCCACAAGGTTGGAGGCAAGGTGGGTCACAGGACGCCCGAGGTCGTTTTCTACCAGGTTGATAATGGCGGTGGCTGCAGGGGTGAAACGCAGAATGCGCAGCTCGCAGTCAACGAATACCGTGCCGATGCCGGTACCGGCCAGGAGGTTGTTCATATCGTTGTTGGCCCGCGACAGATCCGACACCTTGGTCTGAAGCTCTGCGTTGACGGTGGAGAGCTCTTCATTGACCGACTGCAGCTCCTCTTTGGAGGTCTCCAGCTCTTCGTTGGTAGACTGCAGCTCCTCGTTGAGCGACTGCATCTCTTCGTTAAAGGAGTTGAGCTCTTCATTGGACATCTGAAGTTTATCATTGACGGCCTGGAGATACGACTCCTGGGCACGAAGTTCCTCTTGAAACGCTGCGATACGCGTGTCGGCATCGATGTCGGTAGCACTCCCTTCGGCATCAGAATGCACAAGGAGCTGACGGGCCTGTTCAGCGTCCATA
>CAZNQJ010000122.1:0-5396 GCA_964575205.1 uncultured Campylobacterales bacterium
AGCATTTTGCAGCAGGGGTTTCAGGATCTCCATCGGGGCAGGGAGCATCTCATCTTCGAGTCCGGCCGAGGTAGTGTTGACGATGAGATCATAGTGTTTGATCTCTATACTCTCCCATGTGGCTGTTTTGAACCCCGCGGCTGCAAACGCTTCAAGTCGTCCGGCCGAACGGTTCAGCACCGTGACATCCATGCCTTCGTCTATAAAACGGGTCGAGAGCGCTTTAGAGGTGCCGCCGGCGCCCAAAACCAAAACCGTGCTGATCCTTCCGAAAGGTTTGATGGCGTAGATGAAGCCGTCTGCATCGGTGTTGTAGCCGATCAGTCTGCCGTTTTCATTGACGATGGTGTTGACAACACCGACTTTCCGGGCGAAGCCCCGGATCTCGTCACAGGCTTTGTAGGCTGCCTCTTTGTGGGGAACGGTAATATTGGCGCCGCTTAGACCGAGGGCAAAAAAGGTCTCTCTCAGTTTGCTGCCGTCTTTGAGCTGAACACGCGTGTAGCACCCTTTGAAACCGAGGGATTTGAAGACATGGTTGTGCATCAGAGGCGAGCGCGAATGGGCTACCGGGTCTCCGAAGATGGCAAAGAGTTTCACAAAGGGTCTCTCAGATCGTCTAGCGAGCTGACCAGGGCCCCGAGTTTATTATGCACCTCTTTGTACTCAAGTTCGGGAATGGAGTCGGCAACGACACCGGCACCCGCCTGCAGGATCACCCGGTCGGGTTTGACCAGAGCGGTACGGATGGTTATGGCGCTGTCCATGTTGCCGTCAAAGCCGAAATAGCCGATAGCACCGCTGTAGAAACCGCGTTTGAGCCCTTCAAACTCGGCTATCAGCTCCATCGCGCGGATCTTCGGCGCACCGGTCATCGTCCCTGCCGTAAAGGTAGCCGCAAAAAGGTCGAACATATCTTTGTCTTCGCGCAGTTGCGCTACGACATCCGTTACGATGTGCATGACATGCGAGTAGCGCTCGATGTGCATCATGTTTTCGACCTTGACGCTGCCGGTCTTTGCGACACGGCTGACGTCATTGCGTCCGAGATCGATCAGCATAAGGTGCTCGGAGAGCTCTTTCGGATCGGCCAGAAGCTCATCCTCCATCGCCTTGTCCTGCTCTTTTGTTTTGCCCCGTTTGCGTGTGCCGGCAATCGGACGAAGCAGCAGTTCGCCTTCGGTCAGACGCACCATCACTTCGGGAGATGAACCGACAATGCTGAACGCTTCGAACTCCATTAAAAACATATAGGGCGAGGGGTTCTTCGTTCGCAGAATGCGATAAAAGGAGAAGGGATCCACCTTGACATTGCGTGTAAAGCGGTTGGTCATCAATATCTGGAAGACGTCGCCGCTTTTGATCATCTCTTTGGACTTGGCGACCATATCGAAGAACTGCTCTTTCGTAAAGGCGAAACTCCCCTCGTCATCGCCCTGAAGCGGGGTAAGCGGTGTATAGTGGTATGAGGACTTCAGATCGGCCTCGATCGCATCAAAGTGCGCGGAAAACTCCTCTACCATGCTCAACAGTGTTATCTTATGGTCTCGGTGGGAATAGACAGCGACCATTTTAGGCAAAACAAGGTCCAGGTCCGGCGTCTGCATGGTGTCTTCGAGAGTGTCCATGTAACTTGCCAATACAGGCTCAAAGACCTTGACCATATCGTAGCCGATATAACCGATAAAGCCGTCAACATAGCCAAGGCCGAGCTCTTTGACATAGCCTTTATACTTCTGGGTGTCAACGTTTTTGTAATAGTTTTTCAGAAATTCGAAGGGGGAGATGCTGAGAAGTTGCAGCGATCCGTTTGCGTCTGTATAGGTTGTTAGATTCTCTTTGTACTGCAGACGTTCGCGGGCCCCGATCGTGATAATAGAGTAGTTGCCTTCGGAACCGCCGGCGCTCTCAAACAGAAAACTGACTTCGTTTCGAAAACGTTCCTTGAGTTTTTCGTACACCGCAATGGGCGCAAACTGGTCGAGCATAAAATGTTGTGTTTTAATCACGATGACCCTTTAAAGTTTAACAAGAAATGCAGTTGAAATAACACTCTTTTTGATAATTGGCAGTGCCTCACGTGCGGATGACTGGGTTTTAAACGGTCCGACAAGCACCTTGGTCAGGGTTCTTCCGTTTTGGTTGACCTTGTGGAAAGTGTAGGTGTAGCCGCGGTCTGCGATCTTGTTCAAAAAAGTTTTCGAAGGCGAATATTTTGCAAAGGAGCCGACCTGAATATAATAGTGCCCAATCTCTGCCGTTTTGACATCTTCAACATCGACGACACGTTTGCTTTTTGGATCATACTTTCCAAAAGGGCGCGTTTTTGGAGCAATAACAGTTGGTTTTGCTTCACTCCGTGTCACCCTGGCCGCTGGTTTGGATGCCGGTTTTTCAACTGTTTTCGCGGATGGTTTTGTGGCATATTCCGGTTCTTTAAACGGCATCTCATTTTGGACCTCCTCTTCGATGAGAGGTCCTTGTTCTCCCGGCACATTCTCAGGAGAGACCGATTCTATCTCTGCTCTCTCTGCCATATGCCCGGGTTCGACATCACTTTTCTCGTCAGCTGAAGCTGCACTCTGGTAGTCGGGTTCAGGCAGCACCTCTTCAATAGGTGCCTGGGTTACCTCCGGGGCATGCGGCAACGCAATCTCTTGGGAACCGTTGAAGCGGTTCATTATGATGACGATGATGATGACTACAATTGAAAAGGTGGCAACTGCCAGCAGTACTTTTCTGGCGCTGCTTCTTTTGCTGCTTTTGTTAAGAATGATGTCGTTGAGTTCGTTTTTTTCTTCCATGCGGGTCACCTTTAAAGCGATTGTCGGGAAAATTTAGAATATTATAGGCTTCCGGGAGGCCTGAATTGGGAAAGATGCGCCACTGTTTCTGGAGTTTCTCTTCCAATTTATCGGAGATCATTTTACCAAGTTCTTCTCTTTTCGGAGCTGAAATATCGCCGCATGCGACATAGAGATGCAGATGGGAAGGGGTTTTGCTTTCATAGGCTTCAAATTCGTTCAGATCCTGGCTGCGAAGAAGTTTTGCGGCCTTATGGTAGAAAAGCTCCTTTTCACTGCCGTTATAGTCGATAACAAAGTAATCGGCATCTGCAGGAATCGAGGTTGCGACAGTGATCCTGCGCTCCAGGTGCATCTGGATCAGCTCATCGCTGAGATAGGCATTGATCTTTTCATATTTGCTTAAGAAGGTGCGCCCCCCGAAAGGGATCTTTTCGATGACAGAGGGGTGCTTGAGCCAGTAGAGATCTCGAATCAGCGGAAACTTCGATGAGATCACGGCAGGCCTTAGTAGGTCGGCTGGTTGTAGATTACGAAGTTTTGGGCAAGGGCTTTAAGCTCTTCTTTGATCTTGGCATGTTTTGCTTCGTCACTGATGTTGTCGAGCACATCACAGATGCGTTCGGCGATGAGTTCAAACTCTTTCTCTTTCATACCGCGCGAAGTCAGCGCAGCAGAACCGATACGGATACCTGATGTGACAAACGGAGAACGCGTCTCACCCGGAACCGTGTTCTTGTTGACCGTGATTCCCGCATTGCCAAGAGCCGCATCGGCATCTTTGCCGGAAAAATCTTTATCGAGGAAGGAGACAAGAACAAGATGGTTGTCCGTACCGCCCGAGACAAGGTCGTAGCCGCGACGCATAAGGACCTTTGCCAGCACGGCCGCATTTTTCTTAACCTGTACCGCGTACTCTTTCCACTCTGCAGAGAGGTTGTATTTGAAACCGACGGCTTTGGCCGCGATGACATGGACAAGCGGACCGCCCTGAAGACCCGGGAAGATCGCGGAATTGACTTTTTTGGCGATCTCTTCGTCGTTGGTCATGATCATGCCGCCGCGTGGTCCGGCAAGCGTTTTGTGGGTTGTTGTCGTAACGATATCCGCGTACGGGAACGGGCTAGGGTGTTCACCCGCAGCGACAAGACCGGCGATGTGCGCGATATCGGCAAAAAGGTAGGCGCCGACTTCATCTGCGATCGCGCGGAACTTTTTAAAGTCGATCTCACGGGCATATGCCGAAGCGCCGCAGACGATGATCTTAGGCTGAGTGATCTTGGCAATGTCGAGTACGCGCTCATAGTTGATGCGGCCGTCAAGTTCGACACCATAGGTGAAACTCGAGTAGTTCTTGCCGGAAAATGACGGTTTTGAGCCGTGCGTCAGGTGCCCGCCGTGCGAGAGGTCCATTCCGAGGATCTTGTCGCCGGCTTTGAGCAGTGCGGCATAGACGGCACCGTTGGCTTGTGAACCGGAGTGCGGCTGTACATTGGCAAATTTACAGTCAAAAAGTTGGCAGGCACGGTCGATCGCAAGCTGCTCGACACCGTCGGCATATTCGCAGCCGCCGTAGTAACGTTTACCGGGATAGCCTTCGGCATATTTGTTGGTGAAAACCGAACCCATCGCTTCCATAACAGCCGGCAGCGTAAAGTTCTCAGATGCGATCATCTCAAGGTGGTCAGTCTCACGCTCAAGCTCTTTTTCGCAAAGCGCATAGATCTCGTTGTCAAATTCCTGTAAAAAACTCATTGTTATTCCTTTTTATTTAATTTAACGCACAGGGGGAGCACCTCTGTGCTACGCTATCGCCGAGTTTTCCTCAGCAAAAGGCCACGGTACTTTGTACCTCAATTAGAGTCATTTACGACTCGTCATCCGCCAGATCAATTTCGGCAGTAAGCGGTTTCATCGCAGGAAAGAGCAGTACATCACGGATAGAGTGCTCATTCGTCAGCAGCATCACCAGACGGTCCATGCCGATCCCCTGGCCGGCAGTCGGCGCCATACCGTAAGAGAGGGCATTGATGAAATCCGCATCCATATCATGGGCTTCATCGTCGCCGCCGCTCTCTTTGGCCGCCATCTGCCCTTCAAAACGCGCCAGCTGGTCAAGCGGGTCATTAAGTTCGGAGAAGGCGTTTGCGATCTCACGGCCGGCAATGAAGAGCTCAAAACGGTCGGTCAGTTCCGGGTTTTCGTCATTACGGCGTGCCAGCGGCGAGATCTCGACAGGGTACATCGTAATAAAGGTGGGATTGATCAGTTTGGCTTCGACATACTCGTCAAACAGCTCGCCTTGAAGCTGGCCGAGGTTCATCGCTGTATTGACGTCGACATTGCGTTCTTTGAGATAGGAGAGAATCATCTCTCTGTCGTTAACGACCTCTTTGGGAACACCGCCGATCTCGGAGAGGGAGTCGATCAGCGTGATCTCTTTGAAATCATGGTAATCGACCTCTATGTCACCGTAGGGGAGGACTGAAGGAAGGTTGAGATGCTCAAAAAGGTAGGCAAAGTACTCTTTTGTTACAGCGATAAGGTCTTTATAGGTCTTATAGGCCCAGTAAAACTCGATCGATGTGAATT
>CAZNQJ010000123.1:0-5376 GCA_964575205.1 uncultured Campylobacterales bacterium
AACTCTTTTATCCAGAAGGTGCTGCAGGCTATCAACCGCCACGGCATAAAGCCCGGTCAGCTCGAGCTCGAACTGACCGAGTCCATCATCATCGACAACCTGGAAAAGGTATCCAAACAGATGCGGCGGCTTCGCGGCCACAATGTCCTCATCTCCATCGACGATTTCGGAACGGGCTATTCGTCGCTCTCCTATCTGAAACGGCTGCCGTTCACTACCCTCAAGATCGACAAGTCCTTTACCCAGGATATTCAGACCGACACCGACGATGCCGAACTCATCAGCACCATCATCACCATCGCGCACGGTTTCGATCTGAAAGTGATCGCCGAAGGGGTCGAGACTCCCGAACAGCACACCTTCCTCGATCAGCACCGCTGCGACTATTTTCAGGGCTACTACTGCAGTACGCCGATTAGCGCCAAAGCGTTTTTCGATCTGCTGCTGGCCAACGACGGGATATGCGCCGTCACTGCCGCAGCCGCTTCCTCTTCCTAAGCGCACACTACGATAGCTGCTATCGCTCAGCAGAAGCCTTGACCTAAAAAATAGGTACGGTCAGGCTTTTGCAAGAGAGCGCGAAGAGCGTTTTTCCCCGGCTTAATGCTTCTCGTGCGTTCCGCAGCCGCAGCCGCCGCCGATCATGCCGATGACAAAGTGCTCGTTCACCTCGGTCACATCAAAGTTGTGTTTGCCGCAGAAACTCGACTGCATAAACGCGACCTGCGCCTGCGCGGCGTCGAGTGCCGCCGACTTCTCTCCAAAGGTCTCGACCTGCGAAAACCCCTCTTTTTTGGCACAGCTGCAAAGCTTTTCGATAATAACGTGATGTTCCATGACATCCCCCTGTCTGTATGATTTCAAACACAGATGCATGAACCGTACCAGATGCGTGTTTTTCCGCCGCCTATGGCACGCAATATGCATCAAAAAAACACCGTTGCCTGACACACCTGATGCCGATCTCCGCAGATAAGCATATACGTTTCGCCTTCGAAGATGCTATGATGCATAACGCTGTTTCTCCTGCCGCAGAAGAGCCTGCCGATCAGCCCAGGTGTTTATCGGGGCGGCGGCCAAAATATACGAACGGAGCATAATCATGGAAGACCGGCACTATATTACAACGGCTGCAGGGGTCAGGATGCCGAAGATCATCTACGGGACGGCCTGGAAAAAAGAGCACACGACAGAACTGGTCCTGCAGGCGGTTCAGGCCGGTTTCCGGGGGATCGATACCGCCTGCCAGCCGAAACACTATGCAGAGGCATCGGTCGGCGAGGCCTTAGCCGGCCTGAAAAGAGTGGGTATTGCGCGCGAAGAGCTCTTTGTGCAGACCAAGTTCACCCCTCTGCAAGGCCAGGACCCGAACAACATCCCCTACGATAAGAGTGCCCCGCTGCCGGAGCAGGTCCGGCAGTCGTTTAGGGTGTCGAAACAGAACCTGCAGACGAAATACGTCGACTCCCTGCTGCTCCATTCGCCCCTCTTCCCCTTTTCCCGGCTGAAAAGTGTCTGGGAAGCGATGGAATCGATCTATCAGGCTCGGGATGCCCGGCAGCTCGGCATCAGCAACTGCTACGACCTGGCTGTACTTAAGCGGCTCTGCGAGGAAGCTGACGTCAAACCGGCTGTCGTACAGAACCGTTTCTGCGCGGACACCGGGTACGATGTCGAGCTGCGCCGGTGGTGCGACGAGCAGGGCATTATCTATCAGGGTTTCTGGACGCTAACCGCGAATCCGCATCTGCTTGAGAGCAGAACCGTTCTGTTGCTGGCCCGCAAATACCGCAAAACGCCGCCGCAGATCCTGTTCCACTGCCTCAGCCGCTTCGGCATCGTCCCGCTCAGCGGAACGACCTCCCGGCAGCATATGAAAGAGGACCTCGAAAGTCTTGACATCGAGCTGAGTATCGAGGAGACGGAGAGCGTCCGAAGCCTTATACAGCAGCCCTGAGCGCGGAAAAGCAAAAGATCATCCCTCGTTTCCCTTCACCTTCCCCCGCATCGCTTTGATCTTTCCGCGTTTCGTTTTGCTGTCCATCCGTTTCTTCTGCGAACTCTTTGTCGGTTTGGTCGGCCTGCGTTTTTTCTCAGTGACGGCGACACTTTGTATCAGCGCCTTCAGCCGCTCGAGCGCCTCTTCCCGGTTCGCCTCCTGGCTTCTCGACTCCTGGGACTTGATGTTGACGACCCCCTCTTTGGTGATACGGTGGTCGCTCAATGCGAGAAGTCTCTCCTTGTAATACTCCGGCAGCGATGAGGCGTTGATGTCGAAACGGAGATGGATGGCCGTGGAGACCTTGTTGACATTCTGCCCGCCGGCCCCCTGCGAACGGATCGCCTTGATCTCGATCTCCTCGTCCGCAATCGTCACCTTGTTTGAAATCTGCAGCATGTCCCGCCTTTTTGGTTGATACTCTAGGTCACCTCTATAAACCCTATTATAGACGGATTTTGCCATCTTTTTTGCACAATTTCGGCTAAACGGACAGAGCACGCCGCTTTGCCACTGCCTAAAAATGAACCATTCGGAGGTCGCCGGGGCC
Organism: uncultured Campylobacterales bacterium; assembly: GCA_964575205.1. Classification (GTDB taxonomy): domain Bacteria; phylum Campylobacterota; class Campylobacteria; order Campylobacterales; family Sulfurimonadaceae; genus Sulfonitrofixus. The sequence continues at coordinate 2,550 of CAZNQJ010000123.1, forward strand.
TCACGAAAAAGCTATAATCGTAGCAAACACTTTGTATTTGACTAATCTGGTCGCGGCAGTGACTTTTTTGCTTCAATAGAGAGAAGGAAAAAGGAGCGGCATGTCGCACTACCACCTTGAGCACCTCGGCCGTGACGCCTATATCGCATCTACTGCCAAGATCACCGACCCCCGAACTGTCAAATTCGCCAACATGTCACTGCAGTGGTGGGACAAGCACTTCAGCTGGCAGGCGCACGGCTGCGTCGTCTTGTGCGACAGCGAAAATACCCACCTCTGCTACATCTTTTACAACATCGACCGCTACCGCATGTATATGACCGTCCATAACATCTTTACCCCCTTTGCCTTTCGCCGCAACGGCTATGCATACGAACTTTTGAAGATGGTCTTCGATCTTGCCATTTCAAAGCATGTAAAACGGTTCAAACTCACCTCCATCTCAAATTCGCTCGACTTTTACCTCGCTTTGGGATTCGTCTACTGGGGCGTCACCAGCATCGGCGACTACTACTGCGACCTGCCCATCCCGCTGCAGGGGCTCGACATGCTCGGCGCGATGGTCAAAAGCGCAGACACCCTCACCCTCACCGGCAAAAATCTCGATAAAATCTGCACCAAAGTCAGCGGCATGGCCGCCGGGCTCACACCTGAACAGACGCTGATACTCGACAGCGACAAAATAAAGATGGGCGATAGCTATCTGCTCGACGCGCTGCTCGATCTTAACAATCGGTCAGCCTAAAATATCCGTAATATTTTTATAACATCATTTGTTATATAATTCCACGCATATATCGCACCAAAACAACGATTATTTATTCGAATCCGATTTGGCGTATCAGGCAGGGATTGAATAGGCATAAGCAGATTTGTGAAATGCTATTTACGAGAGGGAAACACATAGTATGCACAAATATGCAATTTTAAAAAAGGCAGGTCTTGGCGTCGGCTACCTGGCAAGTCTGCCGGCCGTCTTTGCCATTATACTCCTCTGCTATTTCTTTGTGGACCGGAAAGTAGCCGAATTTTTCTGGGCAATCCCGGCGGATGCAGCGGTGAAACAGCTATTTGCGGCACTAAGCTATATGGGAGAGGCGCAATACTATCTCGTACCGCCGCTGATTCTCTACGTTCTCCTGCGAAAGCGTTTCGCCTATGCGGCGCAGGCATCTCTTTTCGTCTTCTCGACCGTCGCACTGTCGGGGATCGCGGTCAACATCCTCAAATTCGTCTTCGGGCGGGTGAGACCGGAACTCTATTTCAAAGAAAACCTATTCGGGTTTGACTGGTTTCACTACGGGCACTCTTTTGCCTCCTTCCCTTCAGGCCACTCTGCGACGGCATTCGGGGCGTGGCTGGCGTTTTCCCTGATCGCGCCCGGGTACCGCTGGTTTTTTATTACGGTAGGGGTGCTGATCGCTTCGAGCAGGGTCGTTCTTACCGCACACTACGTCAGCGACGTGATCGGCGGCATCTATGTCGGTGCCGTCGCGACCCTGATACTCTACAACATCATGCTGCGCTCCCAAAAGGATAAACTCAATCATGCCAACTAGTACATTTATCGAAAAGTTCGGACCGGCCGCTATTTTACTGGGCATCTTCTTCGGCTTCTTTTTCCAGCTCGGCAGCGTGCCGCTCTTCGATCTCGACGAGGGGGCGTTCAGCGAAGCCACGCGGGAGATGATCCTCAGCGGCAACTACCTGACGACCTATCTCAACGGCGAGCTCCGCTTCGACAAGCCGATCCTGATCTACTGGTTCCAGGCCGCCAGCGTCCATCTCTTCGGGCTGAACGAATTCGCCCTGCGTCTTCCGTCGGCCCTTGCCGCAACGCTATGGGCCGGTGTGCTCTACCTCTTTACCAAGCGCTTTTTCGGCATCAGAACCGCCGTAATTGCGACCTTTATGATGACCACGGCCCTGCAGATCAGCATCATCTCCAAGGCCGCCATCGCCGACGCCCTGCTTAACCTCTTTATCGCCGCGTCGATGTTCGGTGTCTACCTCTATTACGCCACCAGGGAGAAGCGCTATCTCTACGGCGTGTTCGTTCTGATCGGGCTCGGGGCACTGACCAAGGGGCCGGTAGCGGTGATGATTCCGCTCGCGGTCAGCTTTATCTTCTTCGCCATCAAGCGCGAGCTCGGCTTCTGGCTGAAAACGGTCCTCAACCCTGTGGGGCTGCTCCTCTTTCTGCTTGTAGCCGGGCCGTGGTATGTGCTGGAGTATCTCGATCAGGGGCAGAAATTTCTCGACGGCTTTTTCTTCAAGCACAACCTCAGCCGCTTTAACACCAGTTTCGAAGGGCACAGCGGATCGCTCTTCTACTATGTTCCGGTGCTGCTGATCGGCCTGCTTCCCTTTACCTCGGTACTTTTCACCTCGCTGCGCAACATCAAAACGTGGTTCGGCGACGATATGCACAAGTTCTTTGCGATCTGGTTCCTGTTTGTCTTTATCTTCTTCTCGTTTTCGGGGACCAAACTGCCGCACTATGTCATCTACGGCTATACCCCGCTTTTTGTGATCATGGCGCTGAACGTCGAGAAGATGCGTTCAGACAGGCTGCTGCTTCTGCCGCTGACGCTCCTCTTCGCCTTCCTGCTCTTTCTGCCCGAGATCGCAACCGCGATCAAACCGCTTGTCAAGGACCGTTTCGCACAACTTGTCATCGAAAGCGCCCCTGCGGAATTCGGCACCTTCTACCGCCTCTTTTTTGCCGCGTCGCTGCTCGCTCTTTTCGCCATGATGTTTGCACCGAAGATGCAGCGGGTCAATAAACTCGTCGAGCAGATTGAAGAGTGGGAACAGAGTCTGGGAG
>CAZNQJ010000124.1:0-5375 GCA_964575205.1 uncultured Campylobacterales bacterium
CACTTTTGACATATTTTTGATATGCCCTTGACAAATGAACATATGTTCGTTATTATTTGGCTATTGATTTGGACATATGTTCATAAAAGGGTAAAAATGAGAGTCAACAAACGCTTAAGACGACAGATAGGTTTTTCAGCTGAACACCGCTGTTTTAAACCCTGCGGCGTGCGAAATTCAGCACTGCAACAGGTTGTTTTGGAAGCGGATGAGCTTGAAGCAGTCAGACTCTCTGACTACGAGGGGCTCTATCAACAGGAGTGTGCTGACAAAATGCACATCTCGAGAACGACCTTTTCACGGACGATCGAAGGGGCAAGACGAAAAATCGCTGATGCCCTTCTGAATGGTAAATCAATTATTATCAATTCAAAGGAGCTATCATGAAAATAGCATTTCCAACAAACAGGGGCGATAAAATCGCAAAACACAGCAGTTTCTGCCGATCTTTTCTTATCATCGATACAGAGACACAGGAGAGAACCATGCTTGCCAACCCGGTCAAACAGATGACAGAGGCAGCCCAGAAGAGTTCAGACAGAGAGAACGGACGCCGTTTGGGAACAGGACGTATTGTCCCTGCCCTCCTGGCCGACGTCGGAGTCAACATCTACGTCTGCTTTGAAGCGGAAGAGAAGTTTATCGCGCACCTTCAACAGAGCGGTATTACGGTCTACACGACACAAGAGCGACAGATAGAGAGCGCGCTGCAAGTCGCCGTCGAAAAGAGAGAAGAGACGGATGGTCTGCATCCTGATCGCCTAGAGGGTCACGGCAGAAGAGGTTTTGGCCGAAGACGCGGTATGCGTCAAGATGAGAACAGAGGCAGCGGCATGGGACAAGGGCGCAGAGAAGGAAGAGGTTTTGGTCAAGATGCCGGTCAGAACGAACGTCAGGGCAGAGGCATGGGACAAGGGCGCAGACACGAAAGAGGTTTGGCTCAAGGTGCCGGTCAGAACGAACGCCAGAGAAGAGGTATGGGACAGGGCCAAGGGCGTCGACGCGGCATGCGGAACAGTCAATCCAATGACTTCAGATAAACACTGAAAAGAGTCTAAGATGATAGAGAGCCGTGACATCACCATCACCATCGTTTTTGACAACTACCCTTTTCAAGAGGGGCTGAAGAGTCTGTGGGGTTTTTCATGCTACATCGAGACCCCGAACAAGAACATACTCTTTGATACCGGCAGCAACGGAAGAGTGCTGCTCGAAAACATGAGAAAACTGCATCTTGATCTCAAAAAGGTCGATACCCTCTTTCTTACCCATCACCACTGGGACCATATCGGCGGCTTGGACTCGGTGATAGAGCTCAATCCCGACCTCGACATCATCGCCCCTTCATCCCTCTCTAAACTCTATGTCAGAGACCTCAAATCGATGGTCAGGAGCGTCAGGGTCATCGAGGAGAACCCGGCGCTCCTCAGCGATGATATCTACACAACGGGGATGATGGGCGATGACGTCACGGAGCAGGCACTTGTTATCGAGAGCGACAAGGGGCTTATCGTCATTACAGGCTGTGCCCACAGCGGCATCGTCGCGATCGCGAAAAAAGCGGAGATGATGATGGAGAAGAAAATAGCACTTTTACTGGGCGGTTTTCATCTTATGCATGAAGATAAAGCAGTCATTGAGAAGGTCATCGCCGAACTGAAAACGATGGATATAGCCTATCTCTCCCCTACCCACTGCACAGGCGACAGAGCGATAGAGCTCTTTCAGCGTGCATTTGCCGACCGCTGCATTCAAGGCGGCGTCGGCCGGGTAATCACGCTTAATCACGCCGCCCTGCACGCGCTCTCCTGACCAAGAGTCAGCAGCCCCTCCGCACTCTTCTTCGCTACCGCATAAAATAGAGAAAGAGCCCGCCGACCAGCAGGCCTGTGATGATATTGACGATCTTCAGCCAGATAAATGCCCGCAGCGAGACCGCCAGCAGCGGCAGCGTCCCGTGACCGTCCTGGGAGATGGAGCTGGCGAGCAGAACGGCAAAGGGGACCAGCGCGTTGGCATACATGGTCGCAAAGACAAGATGCGGGCCCGATTCGGGGATGGCTCCGACCAATGCGGCGGTGACCAGCAGTGCCACGGGGTTTTCCTTGACCCATGACTCCAGATGAACATAGTTTTCCATCAGATGAACGACCAACAGCGCCGCAAATGTCCATAAAAATATTCTGAGCAGATGCTTTTTGATGACGTGCTCGTAGAGGTGTTTTTCCAGGAAATGGTCGGGAACCGTCGTAATGATAAAGAGCGAAAGCGCGGCACCGACACTGAAGGTGATCTTTTTCCAGTCCCAGACTTTAGGCCCCAGTTCGCCAAGGAATATCGCGGCTAAAAAGAGCGTGAAGAGTGTCATCAGAAATGCCCGTGGAAAACTCATATGCTTTAGCTGTCGTACAATACCCTTGGAGGAAAAACAGCGGCAGGACTCCTCTTTATGCACCTCAAACTCATGCTGTTCCGCCTGCAGAAAACGGTTTTGATTTTTAAAGAGAAGATCGACAGCATAGGCGGCGACGAGCGCGGTAACGAAGAGGATCAGATTCAGCCATAAGGCTTCCAGAGGGAACATGCTCAGCATCACAAAGGCCTCATCACCGCTAGTCGCGATCATCGCCGCCACCAAAGCGCCGAAACTGACCATGCGGTGCGAATAGAGAGAGACCACCGTAAAGGCGCCGAGACAGCCCGGGACCACACCCAGAAAAGCGGCCAGAACGTATTGACCGAAACGGCTTTTTTTCAGGCTTTTCTGCCACTCACCCCGCGTCTGGACATTGATATATTCGATCAGCAGCATCATCATCAAGACAAAACTGGTGATCATCAAAGCGTGTTTCATGACATTGATTAACAAAAGAGTCCTTTTTTCTGATATTGTGCCAGAACGAAGATCAAAACATTATGCCTTGTCTTTTAAGTGTAATGACATATAAAATGCGAATGCCAGCATCACAAGAGTCAGACCGTATAGTATGGCATAACTACCAATATGCAGTACCAGCCCGCCCAGGATCGGAAAGAAGAGTCCCAGCGAGATGAGATTGATCTGAAGGGCAACATAGACCGGACGTTTTTCAGGCGGGGCCAGGATCAGAATAAGGTTGTCGGAAGCGATACGGTTACCGTCCGTTCCCGCACCCACCAGAAAAAAGATCAGGACATACGCATAGAGTGTCGACGCGTTAAAGGCCAGCACAATGGCAGCGATGTGCAACAGCAGTGCGATGTTGGCGGTCAGACGGCTGTGACCGCTGCCGCTGAGTTTTCCCCACAGAACATTGCTCAGCATCGCACCCACCATCTGTGCCGTTATCAGAATACCCACGGCCGTACCGGTAAGATCAATGCTCTCTTTTGCATCCAGAATAATAAACGGGAGCGCGATCAGGTAGCCGTAGGCAAACAAAAAGGTGGTGATCTGAACCTGAAGCTGCCTGTCGCTTTTTAGCACTGCCGCTGAATTTTTCAGAAAATCGCTGAACCTGTTTTCACGCTGGGAGACCTTCTCTTTCGGCACTTCATCAACGCTTGCAAATGCCAGGAACCCGATACCCATGAGCAAAGAGCTGATAAGAAAAAGATAACCGAAGCTGTACGGCGGCTCGAACATCTCCAGTATCACCGCCGCGAATGAACCGCTCAGAAGACCTGCCAAAGCGGCAAAAAACTGGCGGTAGGCCATCGTCTTCCCGCGGAATCTATGCGAAAATATCTTGGCAGCGATATCTTTGAAGTAGATCGCTCCGAAACCGGCGCTGAAGGAGAAGACAAACAACCCGACACCGATAAAAAACAGTGTAAGACGGGGTTGGCTCTCTCCCAGTAAAATAATGGCGACGCCGATAGAGAACCATGCCAAAAACCGGACAAGAAAGACACGGCGCAGATAGGGGAGCATCAGCGGGTAGCTCTGCGCCTTAAAGGCGGCAAACATCTGCACCATGATCGCGCCGCCGCGCAAAAGCGATGCGAATATACCGACAACAACAGAGCTGCCGCCAAAGTAGTTTACGATGAGCGGCAGGATCGTAGAGGGTTCGGCGATCGTCGTCCCTATGGAGAGAAAAAAGCCGTGCAGAATGTTTTTAATATGGTTTGAAAACTTGTCCATTTAAATATCTGTCACCTAGAAAACGGTATATCTGAAATGGGTGAATCCCAGAACAGACTCGATCTCTTTGACGACTTTCTGAATGATCGCCCCCTCTTCGCTGCCGCTGAAAAGTCTTGCCATCACGTAGCCGTTGGAGAGGCCTATCGTCACACGGCCGTCGCTCTTCTCATAAACGGCGATGCGCAGCGGCATGTTGACTGCCATGAACTTGCGCTCGTCCGCACCCAGCATCTCTGAGGAGAGTTTTGCATTACAGAACATAATGATCTTCACTTTGCCGACATCTTCGCCGCCGTACTTGATGATCTCAGCCTGCTGATCGATCACCTCCGTGACATGCCACCCCTCCTGCGCATTGATACGCTTGGTTAGAAGCTCCACCGTCTTTTCGAAACTGTAATTGACGCTGATCTCTTTGAACAGAATATGCGATGAGGCGAACTTAAAGGCTATGCCTGAAAAAAACAGGCCGAACACAGCACCTGCGATCAAACTGACAACAATGGTTCTCTTATTCATCTTACTCTACCTCTTCTATACAAATTTTTTGATGACGGCACGCTTCTACCGTCTTATAGGCCACAAACCCGATGACGCCCGTACTAAAAAACAGCAGGGCGAATGAGCCGTAATAGAGCAAAGCGTTGTGAAACGCCATGCTTAACATTATGGTTGCGATCGTCATCGCCGCCAGCGGGAAGGTGTATGCCCACCACGAGATGAAGAACTCGGTTTTGTCGTACTTCTTGACCATAAACAGCAGTAAAAAGAGTGTCAGCAAAGCCACAAAGTACAAGAACATACTGAACATATCGATGCTTCCGTAACTGATGCGAAAATAGCTGACAAAAGCGACCGCAGGCGGAGCGATAAAGATAAAGAGCGTCGGAATAAGCTTTTTGGCCATAGGATGGTGAAAAAAGATCCTGTACATGATGATGGTAAAGAGCACCAGCCAGAAAAAAAGACCGACGGAAAAAAAGAAGAGTGACACATAGATCGGTGCCGCATCCATACCCACAACCGGCACCAGGACATTTCCGACAATAGGGATAAACCAGGCGGGGTTGCTGTGCACCTCTTTAAACTCGCTGTTGATCCAGTGTTTGAGGATGTTAAGCGTAAAAAAGAGCTGCAAGGGCGCCCCGATGTACCACAGCGCTATAGAGAGTGTCGGCGCAAAGTCATAATAGGCGATGGAGACCAGCAGAAAACTGATCGATATCGTCGCCATAAACGAACTTTT
>CAZNQJ010000125.1:0-1309 GCA_964575205.1 uncultured Campylobacterales bacterium
AGGCCCTGTTAAGAGGTTTCAACGTTACGGCCAGCAAAGCGGCTGAAGATCTTTGTAAACGATACCGACAAAATGATACGCATGCGTCTTGCTGAAAACCCTAAAGCAGGCAAACCGGTCTCTACCCGCCGCTGTCCAGGGCTGGTGGCGATCTCTTTGTTTCGCAGAACGGAGCATACAGATATCTGAAAAGAAAGATTTTCTGTGGCGCGATTTCAAGAAGTATCCGCGTGCTTTTCACAACGACACGATCCCAATTGCCTGCCTATTTAACTGCTTGAAAAATTAAGAAAATATTTAAATTTGAATGTTATAATCTAGCGACTTTTATGTAGAGCTGAAAAAAACGGAAGCTTTTAGTTATTTTAGCTCCTATTAGTGTATCTTATAATCCTTTGTTTGTACCATCTTTAGTTGCCCGAAAAAACTATGTCGATCTGCAGACAGAGTTGCCTTCACAACTTTTAAATAAGTGATTAGCAACTAAAGATATCAACAGGCTTATTAGATGTAGATATATAGGAGTATAAAGAACAACATTTTATTCCTATGGCTATAAGGAAAAAAGGTTGTTGAAGTTAAAGATATAGACCGGGTTGAAACTAGAACGTCAATCATAAAAGAGTAGATTTTTTCTGTAAAAAGTCAAATACACTCTTAAATTTATTATACGAGGAACACATCATGATGCTGCATCCGGCAACAGTACACTTTGCAATGGTTTTGCCCCTAGTCGCTTCAGTTTTTGGAGTTATCTATCTTTTTACCCGCACTAAAGAGATGTCTAAAATATTAACCGGAGCAACGCTTATTGCCGCATTGGCTATGATCGGGGTTTGGTATACGGGAAGTCAGGCGGGTCCACAGATCTATGATTATCTAAGTACGCAGGGCCAGCACGAGCTCATCGAGCACAAAACGCTGGGACTTTATTTAGCGGTAGCGATGGGCGTAATTGCTCTGCTGCAACTGGTTGGCAGTATAACAAAGAAGTTTTCCATTGAAGCAGTTGCTGTACTTCTGTTGTTGGCGGCAACAGCGACTACTTTTGTTCAGGGCAAGAAAGGCGGAGAGCTGGTTTATAACTTCGGAATGCCCTTTAAAGCCTATATGATACAAGATACACTGAAGAGCTCGTCAGCAGATGCCAAGGAAACTGACGATGCCGATGAGAAAGTGGAAATATATGAAGATGCCATTTGGGATATTAATTCAATATCGGAAGAGGTGGATAAGATCCTTGGAAATCCACCAAAAGAAGAGACAGAAAAAGAGTCAGAAGAAGAGAGTGAGTAGAGCGCACCCTCTT
>CAZNQJ010000125.1:1319-5374 GCA_964575205.1 uncultured Campylobacterales bacterium
AACTACAACAAGAGTTGGACAACTACCTTGCTTCCGAAGCTGAATTTACCCCATATTATCAAAAAATGACGCAGATCGTCAGCTCAGGACTATTCAAAGAACAGCTAAAAGAGATCTTGAACGCTTTAGAAAAAGAAGATATCAAGAGTGCAAAAAATTTTAAACTCTATCTTGATACCGTCATAATAAATATGCAGACTAAAATTTCAAAATACAAGCCCTCTCTCTATTTTGACAACGAAAAAGTGAAAGATATAGAAAATCAAGGGTATACAATACCTTTTTATGTCGATGAAGAGAAAGAAATTTATCTCCTTCTTGGAATATTCAAGAAAGAATCCTCCAATTATAATAACATTTGATACTGTACATAACCCCCAACTAAGATAATCTCTGACGATGTATAGTTTAGTAACACAGCCATTCAATTCTGATTGATATTACCTATTGGGTATTTAAATTATTGTACCATTACATTTGTGATAAATAAGTGATAACGTAGTTGACATTGGCTAATGTGTAATATATCACTATATTAGTGGCTTTTTAGCTAACTTAATAAAAGTATCCCTACTCAATGTAAAAAGGAAGATAAAGATGAAAAATAAAGATTCTCTAGAAGACTCTCTATCTAATGAAGCAAAATTAGACAGAAGAGATTTTTTTAGAAAAACAGCCGTTTTATCAGCAACGGCATTAGCTGGAACAAGCATTTTTGCAGCTGATGATCCGGCAATAACTGAGCCTACCGAATGGGGAACAAAATGGGGTGACCCTGTAACTAAAAATTTATATGGGGTACCGTCTGCATACGAGCACAATGTAACCAGAAGATATACAAAACTACTTGCTTCTGGTAACTACAGAGCTTCTATTGCAGTATCACCTATTCAAGACTTAAGCGGTATCATCACTCCAAACGGACTATTTTTCAGCCGTTGTCACGGTGGTGTTGCACATATCGATCCAAATGAGCATAGACTTATGATCACAGGTTTGGTAGAAAAACCGATCGTTCTTACTATGAAACAACTGAAACGCTATCCAAGCGTGACGCGTACTCACTTCATCGAATGTCCGGCAAACGGCGGTCAAGAGTGGAGAGGTCCTCAGTATAACTCACTGCAATTTGCAAAAGGTTTTATGAGTTGTGCGGAATGGACCGGTGTATATGTTAAGACAATCCTGGAAGACCTTGGTATTAAACCTGAAGCTCGGTGGATGCTTGCAGAGGGTGGAGACAGCTCTAAAATGGGAAGAACGCTTCCTATGGAAAAAGTTTTAGACGATGCTATGATCGTTTGGGCTCAAAATGGTGAAGCCCTTCGTCCTGAGCAAGGCTACCCGATTCGTCTACTCGTTCCGGGTTGGGAAGGAAACCTTTGTGTTAAATGGCTAAGAAGACTGGATTTCGCTGCTGAGCCTTGGTACTGTAAAGAAGAGACCTCTAAATATACGGTTCTTAAGCCAACCGGCAAAGCTATCCAGCACTTCTATGCAAATGAGGTCAACTCAACGGTGACATCTCCATCTCCGGAGATCGACTGGTCAGATCTGGAAGATGGTGCCGTTGTAGAGATCGAAGGTCTTGCATGGTCAGGAATGGGAACGATTACAGGTGTAGACTTATCATTTGACGGTGGGAAGAACTATATTGAAGCCAAACTAAAAGGTTTGGTACTTCCTAAATGTTGGACGCGCTGGAGCTACATGCATACATACAAAAAAGGTGATGAGCTGTTCCTTACATCACGTGCTATGGATGATGCAGGATATGTACAACCGACAGTTGACCAAGAGACATTGGCAGTCGGTGTAGAAGCTGTATATCACAGAAATGCTGTTGAGACTTGGAAAGTTGAAAAAGACGGAAAAATTACTCACGTTGAAGTTCGTTCTCAATTAGATCGTAAACCGAATAAAGAATTGGAAATTGAAGGGAAGGCGTAAGAATGTTTAAGTTAAATAAAAAAGTATTAATCTCCATATCTGCAGCCGCTGCATTATCACTGGGATTTTCTGCATGTGTAGGTGACAATGCAGCTCCCGGCAATTATACAAATGCAGCTGTACCTGCTATAGACGGCGGTGTAAGCTATCCTCTGAAAGATGGTAAAACAGGGCCGTACTATGTAAATACTCAGGTAGAGGGCAAAAAAATATTTAACGGTCGTGTTCCTACTAAAGCAGAATATGATGCATGGAACACAGATGTAATGCCGGACGGCACAGGTTTACCTGATGGCGAAGGTAGCGTCGAAGACGGTGATGCGATCTATGAAGCAAAGTGTCTTAGCTGCCACGGCGACTTTGGCTCAGGCGGAGGCGGTTATCCGTCACTTGCAAAAGGAAATGCATATACTTTGCAGAAAACATTGACGAACCAGAGGCTAAAACCTGATATGGACGGTCCTGTACGTGTATTCGGTTCATACTGGCCAAAAGCCAGTACCCTTTGGTGGTACATCAAAGATGCGATGCCTCATCCACAGACAGGTACTTTGACTGATGATGAGACTTATGCATTAGTGGCATTCATTTTAAACATCAATGAAATGAAGATCGACGGCGAAGAGGTAGATGACGAGTATGTGCTTGATCGTGAGAAGTTCTTAAAAATAAAAATGCCTAATGAAAACGGCTTTGTACCAAACATAGATGGTCCAGAGGGTCCTGAAAATGTACGTGCCTACTTTGCAAACGGTGAAAATTTCGGTGGCCAAAAAGTTAAAGCCAGCGAACGCTGTATGACCAACTGTCAAGAGCCTACTGCCAAAGTTGTATATATCAAAAACGGCGGTATCAGTGATTTCCATCCGCCAATCGCTGAGGCAAAAGATCTTCCAAAAGAAGAAGGAAACACAGCGTTTGATGCTAAAAAAGCATATGCAGAAAACTGTGCGATGTGTCATGATACCGGTGTCGGACCTGCTCCTGATGATAAAGCAGCTTGGAGAGAGAGAACGGCCAAGGGTGTAGACAAAGTTTACGCCAACGGTATCAACGGTATTAACGCTATGCCTCCAAAAGGCGGAGCGTCATTATCTGATGCGGAGTTCAAATCAGTTGTTGATTATCTAATCAACCAAAGTAAATAAACCCCAACAAAAGGATAGAATCATGGAAAGAAGACAATTTTTAAGTTTAACTCTTGGTGCTTTGGCTTTAGCTGTTGTACCTGCAAGCGTAAGAGCTGAAAACTACAGAGAGACCAAGCCTACTGTTTGGAAAGCGCACACTGTTGAAGATGCAATGCAAGCTCTTTACGGCAGCACGACCACAATCGAAAAAGGTGTAAAATTAACTGCACCGGATGTTGCAAGTAACGGTGGCGCAATCCCTGTTGACTTTAGTACAGACCTGGATATTAAATCTATTGCTGTTTTTCAAAATGTAAACCCTGAGAGTGCTGTTTTAGCAATAAGCACAAACAAATACAGTGTTAACGACTACTCAATCAAAATGAAGATGAAAAAATCTGGAACGATTACAGTTGTTGCTCAAGGCACTGACGGTAAACTTTACTCAGCTTCAAAAACTCTTGACGTTGCACTAGGTGGATGTGAAGGCTAATCCCTTCTCATTCTTTAATATATAAAACTAATAGAAGGAATATTATGAAAATCAAAGCAAAACTAAAAAAAGGTATTGTTAGCGTTAAAGCTATGGCTAAACACGAAATGATGACTTATGATGTAGCAGAGAAAAAAACCGGCGATAGAAATAACGCAAACTATATCACACACATCAGTGGTACTGTAAACGGTGAGACTGTATTAGACATGACTACAAGTCAATTCTTATCTAAAAACCCTATCTTCAAATTTGATTTCAAGGGTGATACTTTTAAAGCAGGTGATGAGCTGGTTATGACCTGGGTTGACCTAAAAGGCAATACTGAAACATCAAGCACAGACATTAAATAATTACATTTGATTTTAATGTGAAGAAGCCTGGAGCAATTTATTTTGCATCCGGCTTCAAGCTGTAAAGGTAACGGACAAGTGTTAAAATCTGTAATTAAATCTCTTTTAGTCATCTCACTCTTACAAGTA
>CAZNQJ010000126.1:0-2771 GCA_964575205.1 uncultured Campylobacterales bacterium
GCTGCGGGAACTGGCCTATTTCACGTTTGATCGCCCGGTAGACCGAGTTTAGTACCGCCGGGTCGCCCACCAAAAGAAGCTGATCGTTGGGATGGATCATACGCCGCTCTTCAGGCATGATCAGTCGACCGTCACGGTAGATACCGACAATGCGCCAGTTGTTCTGTTCGATCACACCGACATGACGATAGACAAAAGAGCTTCCGAAAGGTACCAGGACTTCCATGATCTCACCCTCGCCCAGACCGACATTCTGTGCAATGACCGGCACATTCGGCAGGTAGTCGAACATCTGCGAGGCAAGGATCTCATTGGTGTTGATCTGAACAACATTGGAATCTTCGATTTTCATGGTCCAATGGTCAACGATAATGATCCGAAGCCGTTTTTTGGACATACGGATATTGGCGATAGTATGTTTAATGTCCGAAGGGTTTTTCATCGCAATGAAGACCTGGCTAAACTCCATTTTCAACACATTGGAAAGCTTATAGAGACTGGTCGGGTCGAATTCAAAAAACTTAAAACGTGAAAGAGGTGCATTTTCAAACAGTGCGGCTTTGGGCTGAATGACATAATAGATATTGTCTTTTACAAACGTATCAATCGCCCGCTGTATAAAATGGTGTCCGATAGTGCTGTCACTGATTATTAAAATCTTTTTCATCTCTGCCAATCTCTCCGTTTTGTGATGAGATTGTATCATATTGCGGCAGCCTGAAAGGAATATGCTAAAATCACACACTTTATTTTATTTTTGGAGATCCATGGAATTCACCCTTGAAGCCCAAAGCGGCAAGGCACGTGCCTGTACCATCAAAACAGCCCACTCAACCATTACTACACCTGTCTTCATGCCCGTCGGTACGGTAGGTTCCGTCAAGAGCCTTGACATGGCTGACATGCACGACCTGCTCGGCGCCGAGATCATTCTTGCCAACACCTACCACATGTACCTCCGTCCCGGCGACGAGACGGTCGCCAGGATGGGCAAACTGCACAAGTTCACCACCTACCCGAAAAGTTTTCTGACCGACAGCGGCGGCTTTCAGGCCTTCAGCCTAAGCGACATCTCCAAAGCCGATGCCAACGGCATCGAGTTTCGCAGTCATATCGACGGTTCAAAACACTACTTTACCCCTGAAAAAGTGATCGATATTCAAAACAACCTCGGCTCGGACATCATGATGATACTCGACGATCTTGTCGCCCTGCCTGCAACCCAGGAACGCATCAAGCTCTCCATCGAGCGTACGACCGAGTGGGCCGAAAAATCCATCAACTATTTCCGCGCGAACCAGCAGAAAGGGATCGGAACCGACCAGAACATCTTTGCCATCATCCAGGGCGGTACCGACAAGGCATTTCGCGCCAAATCGGCAAAAGAGCTCTGCGCCTTGGATTATGACGGTTTCGCCATCGGCGGTCTTTCGGTCGGCGAGACCAATGAAGATATGTATGAGACGGTCGAACATACGGTACAGTACATGCCTGAAGACAAACCGCGCTACCTGATGGGTGTCGGAACGCCTGAAGACCTGGTCGAAAACGTTGAACGCGGCATCGACATGTTCGACTGCGTCATGCCGACGCGAAATGCGCGCAACGGCACCCTCTTTACCTCCTTCGGGCGCATCAACATCAGAGGGGCAAAATTCAAAGAGGATGCGGCACCGATCGATCCCGAATGTGACTGTATGACCTGCAAGCGCTATTCGCGTGCCTATATGAACCACCTCTTCCGTTCCCGCGAGATCACCTTTTTCCGCCTGGCGACGATCCACAACCTGCACTACTACCTCACACTGATGAAGCAGATGAGAGCCGCTATCCTGGAGGACAGATTTCAGGAGTTCAAGGAGGCCTTCTATGCCAAACGCAGCTAAAGTCCCGATGACACTGGGTGTCAACATCGACCACATCGCCGTCTTGCGCGAAGCACGCAAGATCAACGATCCGGACCCTTTGATGGCACTCGGCATCTGTGCACAGAACGGTGCCGACCAGATCACGATCCATCTGCGCGAAGACCGCCGGCACATCCACGATAACGATGCCGCAAAGATCATCGCTTCTTCGCCGATTCCCGTCAACCTGGAGTGCTCTATCAACCCCGCTATTATCGATATCGTCTGCAGACTCAAGCCCCACCGTGCCACGCTGGTGCCCGAAAACCGTGCCGAGGTGACCACCGAAGGCGGTCTGGACGTCATCGGCAAAAGCGATGCACTCAACGACGCGATCGAGCGTCTTCACGATGCGCAGATCGAAGTGTCGCTCTTTATCGATCCGGCTATCAACACCGTTGAACAGAGCCATGCGCTCGATGCCGATATGGTCGAGTTCCACACCGGCCACTATGCCAACATCTATGCTATGCTCAACTCTTCCCTTCCCCACTCGCACCACTCTATCGAAGAGCTCGAACTGCCGCGCGATGAGTTGAAGGCCAAACTCGAAGACGCACTTGATGCGATAAAACTAAGTGCGGCACACGCCAGACATATTGGCCTGAAAGTGGCTGCCGGGCACGGTCTGAACTATCAGAACGTCAAAGCGATGGTCGATATCGATGCCATTACGGAGCTCAATATCGGTCAGAGCATCATTGCGCGTTCCGTCTTCAGCGGGCTCGCTTCCGCCGTCAGCGAGATGAAAGCACTATGTCAGCGCTGAACCGCCCGAAAGTCGCTATCAGTCTCGGAGACATCAACGGTGTCGGCATCGAGATCGCCCTCAAAGCCCAAGATGCGATCTCCCGCCTTGTCACA
>CAZNQJ010000126.1:2781-5367 GCA_964575205.1 uncultured Campylobacterales bacterium
TACAAAAAGCCGCGCGGCTCTTAAACAGAAGCATTCCCGAGGATTTTGCCGTTGAAGAGGTCGGCGGGAATATCGAGATCGAACCCGGCGTCGTCTCGGCGCGTTCCGGCGAGTTCAGCTACCTCTCTTTTCTCAAAGCCATTGAACTTGCCAAGGATAAAAAAGTGGACGCGGTCATTACCCTGCCCATCCATAAAGAGGCCTGGTCGCTGGCCGGCATCAAGTACAAAGGCCACACCGATATGCTGCGCGACATCTTCAAGCGTGACGCCATAATGATGCTGGGGTGTCCGAAACTTTATGTCGCACTTTTTACCGAACATATTCCTCTGCGGGAGGTTGCAGGCTGTGTCACCCTGCAGCGGCTTAACGCCTTTCTTGAAGATTTTCACCGCGCTGTCGGCGATCAGAAGGTCGCCGTGCTCGGGCTTAACCCGCATGCAGGCGACAACGGCGTGCTTGGCAATGAAGAAGAGCTCATCACCGAAGCGATCAAGACGGCAAACACGGCTGCAGGCAAAGAGCTCTTTTTCGGACCGGTCGTTCCGGATATCGCTTTTACACCCCGTTTCAGAGAGCAGTTCACCTACTTTGTCGCAATGTACCACGATCAGGGGCTGGGGCCGCTCAAAGCACTCTACTTTGACGAAAGTGTCAATATCTCGCTCAATCTGCCTGTCATCCGTACATCAGTCGATCACGGCACCGCCTTTGACATTGCCTACCAGAATCGTGCCGGCACGCTCAGCTACATTAATGCCGTCACTGCTGCTGTCAAACTTATTATGTAATTAAATTTCTTTCTTTATATTAGATTTAGTGATACATATGTAACTTTTTTATTCTATAATAGTATAATTAAATATTATTATAGGAACCCGAAATGCACAATTCGCCAAAATCTATTACCTATCTTGTAAAAGTTCAACATACTGTTATGATCAACAATAAAGAGTGTTGTTATGATGAGATCATTGCGCAGTGCACCGATCTTGATAGAGCAATGGATTTGGCCGATGCGGCCAATGGAAGGGTAGAAGAGATAGCGGAGTCAACACATCATTGCGCTAACGATACGTAGTAGAGCTCTCTATCATAACCCGTACCCGTCCATTATCTTGCGCATCGCTCCGCGTGTTCCTGAAGATAGCGAGATTCAATATTTACACGCTATTTACCAACAAGATCTATACTTCAAATGACTACAAACCAATTAGCGTACTTTTATGAACGGAATCTAAGAGTCGCTTACACAACAAAGGTTACAGATGAAAAAATCTATTTTGATCTCAACAATCCTGGCATTGAGCCTTAGCGCTGCTACGATCAGCTTCAATGATGCCCCTGTAGTGACAGAACGGACAATGCCGTCAAACGGCCATACGATTTTATCTTATAATGACGCCATCAAATCGGCAACACCCTCGATCGTCTATATCTTTACAAAAGAGGATTCACCGCATCGTAGTCAGCAGATGAATCCTTTTTTCGAACAGTTTTTCGGTCACGGTATGCCCCCGCAGCAGTCGCAGCCGCGTCAAGGTCTGGGCTCCGGTGTTATCATCTCAAAAGACGGCTATATTGCCACCAGCAACCATGTGATCGATCATGCCGATGAGATCACGGTAAGCATCGGCGGCGATACGACGGAGTACCCGGCAAAGGTCATCGGAAAAGATCCGAAGTCCGATCTGGCTGTTATCAAGATCGATGCTAAAAAAGAGCTGCCCGCGATTCTGATGGGCCATTCCGACAATCTGAAGATCGGCGATGTCGTTTTTGCGATCGGCAACCCGTTCGGTGTGGGCCAGAGCGTAACACAGGGGATTATCTCTGCCCAGAATAAAAACAGTATCGGGATTAATGAGTACGAAAACTTTATCCAGACCGATGCCTCGATCAATCCCGGAAATTCGGGAGGTGCTTTAGTGGACAGCCGGGGTGCCCTTGTCGGGATCAATTCGGCCATCGTGACCCGAAGCGGCGGCAATAACGGCATCGGTTTTGCCATAGAAGTCGATATGGTCCGCGATATCACCAAACAGCTGATCGAAAGCGGCTCGATCTCAAGAGGCTATCTCGGCGTTTCGATCGGCAACCTGAATACTGAACTTCGTAAACTCTATAAGAACGCCGAAGGGGCAATGGTCATCGAAGTCAGACCCGACTCACCGGCCGAAAAAGCCGGCTTGCAGCGGGGTGATCTTATCACGCAGATCGACCAAAAAAGTATTGACAGTGCGTCGGCATTGAAAAACAGTATCGGAAAATATAAACCCGGTTCAACCGTTGCCGTTACATTTGAGAGAGATAAAAAACTACAAACGGTCAAGATCAAACTCGGCGATCTGAACAGCGAGGAGATAAGTGCTCAAAGTGACAACACTCTGCTCGACGGGCTTCAGCTGAGCAATCTTGACATGAAAGCACGTTACAACTACCGAATCAACGAGGATGTTGAAGGTGTTTTGATTACGGACGTTGATGTCAAGAGTGAAGCCTATGAGCAGAATATTCGCCCGGGTGATGTGGTCATGCAGGTCGAAAAGCATCTTACACCTGACATCGCAACACTCAAAAAAGTGC
>CAZNQJ010000127.1:0-5358 GCA_964575205.1 uncultured Campylobacterales bacterium
AGGTGTACTCTTTTTTCCCGCCCCTCTCCCCGAGCCACAGCAGCGCCCGCTTATCGGCCAGCGGACCGTTGGCATGACGGTCGATCGCTTCATGGGCGATATTGAGCCCGCCCGAAGGGAGTCCCTCGAACGCTTCGGCGACCTCCTCCCATCTAAAAGCCGCACAGCTCTCTTCATAGTCCATAAGGTTTGGCCGGACGGCAAGTTCCTCCGGTTTTTTTTCGATTTTTTTATATTCCATCTTCCATCCTTCTAAAAGTCTGTTTCCGGTCTGCGGCAGCGCTGAAAATATTACGAAGCGTGCTTTAAGCGTAAAACCATAATAACATACAATATAATAAAAAACGATAGAATAGGTTGTTTTGTCTCGCGGCAAACGCAGCGCCAGAATGCAAAATTCGTTAAAGGAGAGGCATGACAGCACCGAAACAGTGGCGGCTTATCGAGAGCGGTGTCGGCTCTGCCGGCTGGAACATGGCGGTGGACGAAGCGCTGCTCAAAGACTTTAAGGAGGGGGACCTGCCGATTCTGCGGCTCTACGGATGGAAGGCGGCCCTGAGTCTCGGGCGATTCTCGAAAGCGGAGAGAAGTGTCGATATGCAGAGGCTGAAGCAGCAGAAGATCACCTGCGTTCGCCGCATGACCGGCGGCGGCGTACTGGTGCACGGCGGCGATCTCTCCTACGCGCTGATTCTGCCCCGCCGACTTCTGAAACAGCAGGGGGTGAAAGAGAGCTACCGCCGTCTCTGCGCTTTTCTGATCTCTCTCTATGAAAAGCTGGGGCAGGAGGCTTTTTTTGCCGGCGAACGCAGGCTCGAAGGTGCCAGGTCAGACGTCTGTCTGGCAGAAAACGAACCTTACGACATTATGATCGGCGGCAGAAAGATGGGCGGCAACGCCCAGCGCCATACCCGCAATGCCCTCTTTCAGCACGGCTCGCTCCCGATGCAGCTCGATGAGACACGCTTCGCCCCGCTCTTTCTGGGCGATTCCGGCCTTGAGCGTGCGGCGACGCTGCAGCGGCTCGGACAGGAGCTGGACTACGAAGCGCTTTCAGACCTGTTGAAAGAGGCCTTCTGCGAGACCTTTGGCGCGGAACTGCTGCCGGAGACACTCTGTGCGTCGGAAGAGCAGCTCGCCGAAACGCTTCTGGCGGGCAAATACAGCCAGGAAAGGTGGAACCTTTATGCAGAACAAGACGATGCGTAAACCCGAGTGGCTGCGCAAAAAGATCACACCGAGCGCCAACAGGGAGATGGAGGCCCTGATGGCCGAAGGGCGTCTCCATACGGTATGCGAAGAGGCGCTCTGCCCCAACATCAGCGAATGTTTCAGCCAGAAGCAGGCGACCTTCATGATACTGGGCAACATCTGCACCCGCCACTGCACCTTTTGTGCCGTCGGCAAGGGGAGACCGCTGGCGCCTGACCCGCATGAGCCCGGCAACGTCGCCGAGGCGGTCCGGCAGCTCGGACTGCGCCACGTGGTCATCACCAGCACCACCCGAGACGATCTGCCTGACGGCGGGGCCGCCCACTTCTGCGAAACGGTGCGGGCCGTAAAGGCTCTTGACTCTGCCGTCGTCGTGGAGCTCCTCATCCCCGATCTGCAGGAGGATGAGGCGGCGCTTGCCGCGGTGGCAAACAGCGGCGCCGAGATCATCGGCCACAATCTCGAGACGGTGCCGCGCCTTTGCCAT
Source organism: uncultured Campylobacterales bacterium (assembly GCA_964575205.1). GTDB lineage: Bacteria > Campylobacterota > Campylobacteria > Campylobacterales > Sulfurimonadaceae > Sulfonitrofixus. The sequence goes on from CAZNQJ010000127.1 coordinate 1,700, forward strand.
ATACGCAGGGGAGCGACCTACGAACGCTCGCTGCGGGTGCTCAGGAGGCTCGCTTCCCTGAACCCCTCGCTCGCCACCAAGAGCGGCATCATGCTCGGCCTGGGCGAACGCGACGGAGAGGTGCTCGCCCTGATGCGCGACCTTCTCGATGCGGGGTGCCGTTTTCTCAGTATCGGGCAGTACCTCTCCCCGTCGCAGCACCACGCCCCTGTCGTGGAGTATGTCGCACCGGAGCGGTTCGACTATCTCCGGCAGGCCGGAATGGAGATGGGCTTTTCCTTCATCAAGAGTTCGCCCTATACCCGCAGCAGCTATATGGCCCACGAGTATCTGGAGGCAAAATGAAAAAGTATGAAGCGGTGGTGATCGGTGCGGGGCCCGGAGGGTACGAAGCGGCACTGGAGCTGGCCAAAGGAGGTGTCAAGACCCTGCTGATCGACCGCTACATGGAGCGCATCGGCGGCACCTGCCTGAACGAGGGGTGCATCTCGGCCAAGGCCTACCTCCAGAGTGCCGGGTATATCTCGAAAGCCCCCTATTTCGGCGGCTGCGGTGTCGATCTGCTCTACAAGGGGCTGCAGATGGGGCAGCTCGCAGCAAAAACGGCGGCGCTCAAAGACGAGCTCCGTTCGGGGGTCGTCTGGCGGCTTGAGCAGGCGGGGGTCGAGCTGCTCTACGGCTCGGCCGCTTTTGTCGACGCCAACACCCTCGAGGTCGGCGGCGGGACGGTCGCTTTTGAGAAGTGCATCATCGCAACGGGTTCGGCGGTGCGCGAGGTGCCGCAGCTGCCGCTCGACGGCCGACGCATCGTCTCCAGCACAGAGCTCTTTGCACTCGATGCTCTGCCGGCATCGATCGCGATTGTCGGCGGCGGCCCCATCGGCTGCGAATTCGCGACCTTCTTCAGCGCTTTCGGCGTGGAGGTGACACTGATCGCGCGCGGTCCCCAGCTCCTCTCCGGCGAAGACGAGGATGTCGCCAAGGCGCTGCTGCGCTCCTTCAAAAAGCGCAGCATCAGGGTGATGACCTCGACAGCCGTTCAGAAGGCGGAGCTCACCGAGACCGGCGTACAGCTGCTTGTGAAGGGGGAGAGCGAGGAGCTTATAGCCTGCGAAACGGTGCTCTGCGCCGCCGGGCGCATTCCCTACACCGAAGGGCTCCGCCTTGAAAATGCCGGCGTGGCGTGCAGCGAAAAGGGGTTTGTCGAGGTCAACGGCTCCTTTCAGACGGCGCAGCCGCATATCTACGCCGTCGGCGACTGCATCGACACGCCGGCCTACGCGCACACGGCCTACGCCGAAGCGAGGATCGCCGCGCAGAACATCATCGGCGGCGGTTCGGCTGCCAACAGCCACATCTCCCCTTCGACCATCTTTACCGATCCTGCCGTCGCCAGCTGCGGAGTAAAGGAGAAGGAGGCCAAAGCAGAGGGGCTCGCCGTCGAGGTCAGAAAAGCCTTCTTCAAGGCCAATGCCAAGGCGAAGATAGAGGGGGATGATTCGGGGTTTGCCAAGATCATCGTCTCTTCCGAGAGCGGCGTCATACTGGGCGCTGCCGTCGTCGGGGCCGAGGCGACCGAGATCATTCACGAAATGGTGCTGGCGGTGGAGATGAAGCTCACGGCCGAAGCGCTCAAAGAGATGATCCACGCCCATCCGAGCGTCTCGGAGATATTCAGGTATCTGTAGTTGCTGCATGGTATGAAAGAGGGAGGTACAAGATGGTCGACAACAAGAAGATAGAGAAGCAGCTCAAGAAAAAGATAAGGAGGCTGCTCAGAAGAATGCTCAAAGAGCAGGTCAGAAGTGCGCTTGAGGACCAAAAGAGAGAGACAAAAAGCGCAAAAAAAGCGTTTCTGACCGAGGTGGAACTCATCAGCCGTCTCTATAAACTGAACTCGAAGACGTAAATTCTGCTTTTTTTTTCGCGCCGCCCCTCTCAATCTGCACCGAATTTTCAAAAAGAGTGCAACTTTTTAAAAAAAGTTTCCCCTTTTCTCTCTTTTTCGCCCTTTTATGGCGGCATCAAGACAGCAGAGCCCCAAAAACAGCCTTTTAAACGAAAAAAATCGGCTGAAAAATCGGCTTCCTGATCGTTCTATATACCCCATTTTCTCTTCAATTTCGCTTTTCAGGGCCCGGAAAGAGGCCACAAAATCACAAAAAATAATGATACGCTTGCAAAATAACACAAAACATGGTTATAATACTCTCGATGAAAGATGAGGCTTGAGTTCATCTTTGGTGTGTAACGAGAATACTCTGCTAGACCTAAAGACTCCCGATTTTGATTCCGCTTCTTAACGAAGTGTATTTTTCCCTAAGAGGTACTACTATGGCAACATTGCTAAACGGAACTGTTAAATGGTTCAATGATGAAAAAGGTTATGGATTTATCCAACAAGACAACGGCGGCGCAGATGTATTCGTACACTTCCGTCAAGTAAACAGTACAGGACACGGGCGTGTTTCTCTAGCAGAAGGTCAAAAAGTTACTTATGAGCTTGGCGAAGGTCAAAAAGGCCCTCAAGCAGAAAACGTTACAGCACTGTAAGTTTTACCATACAGGCCTCGCGCCTGTATTTTTCCCTCCCACTTTTTTTACCCCCGCAATAATTCCTTTATATTAATCTTATCGGCATGCTTTGATACAGACAAACAGCTTTCGCGCATATGCACCGTTTTGACAGCTTTTAGAATTCGATAAGCTAGAGTGCCCTATTATAAAACAGGTACAACCTATAATTTAAACAAAGAGGTGCAGGATGATCGACAAAAAGAAAGTGAACAAGTACGTCAAAAAAGAGATCAAAAATATTCTCAAAAAAGAGTTGAAACAGCAGGTCAAGAAAGATATCAAGGAGTATGCAAAAAAAGAGAAGGCGGAAAAAAAAGGTTCTGCGAAAAAATAGAACTCTCTCTAAACTCCACACAGAGGGCTGAACCGGGCGTTCGGCACTCTCCCCAAACCCTACTTTTCCAGCAGCGCCAGAAACAGCAGCATCATCTGCGGCAGCGAACCGGGGACAAGGTTTCCGTCCTGTTCGACGCTGCCGCCCGTATAGTCGGCCCCGGCATTGATGACGTCGTCTTTGATCGAGCGGTACGAAGTCACCTTTTTGCCGTTGAGGATGCCCGCCGAAACAAGTAGTGAGGGGCCGTGGCAGACGGCGCAGAGAGGTTTACCGGCGTCAAAGAGCTCTTTGACGAAGCCGACCATCGCCGGCTCGCTTCGCAGCCCGTCGGGCGAGTAGCCGCCGGGAATGAAAAGCGCGTCATACTCCCCGCTCTTTACACCGTAAATGGCCTTTGTCGCTTTGGCTGCGGTGCCGTGTTTTCCACGCAAAGAGCTCTCTTTTTTCCCTACCACGTCAACCCCCACGCCCGCTTCGAGAAGACGGTAATAGGGGTAGATGAACTCCGAATCTTCATACATATCATCAAGCAGTATCGCAACTTTTTTACGACTCAGCATCGGGTGCCTCCTGTTTTTCAGTGATAGAACTATTATACTGATTTAGCGCATCAAAACCAATTCGGTTGGATTATATTTAATAAGAGCATTTTGCCGCAGGGGCAAAAGAGCCGGACAAATGGTTGAGATGGGCATAGTGTAAAAAATGATTGCAAGTTAAAGGGAAAAGTTGTTTTCGGGAGTTT
>CAZNQJ010000128.1:0-5345 GCA_964575205.1 uncultured Campylobacterales bacterium
GCAAAAGGCTGGCCGCATGGATCAGTTCGACGATCGCGCCCAGTCTCGCTGCGCCTGCCTCTTCGGCTGCGATCTCCAGGATCAGCTTCGCCCGCAGACGTTTGCCCCCCTGAAGGGTACCGAACAGGCGTGAGATCTCATCATAGCCTATTTCGTCAACCAGGGAGAGTATCTCTTTTTCTACCTTCTCAATCACTTTTGCATAATCCTTATGATTTCAACTATAACTGTCATATAAAGGCGGCAAAGTCCGCCCTTAAAAAAAAGCTAACACTTTCAAGGGGGAGACCCCCTCCGGTTACTCGTTTTTGGAAAGAACGTTGCCGGTGTATTCGATATAGAGGCTTTTGGCTTTCTCGTCTACTTCGGAACGGCGGCTGTAGTCATTGGTTGCCAGTTGACGTTCCCAGTCACCGCCCACTTTCTCATCAAGCATGATCTCCATCGCCGCCATTCGCTCGACGATCGAAGCCAGCTCCTCTTTAACAAGGTTGTTGTTGGCGTTAAAGACGATGTCCAGGAATTTCGATTTCGGTGAGCCTAAAAAGATGTCGTCGTCATCTTCGAAAAGTGCTGCATATTTGTTTTTATCGCTCATACTGTAATGTATCCCGTGTGTAAAAATTTGGTGATTATACCACTGCGATGCTTATGTCACCTCAAAAACCGGCATATTCACCCACGACACTTTAGCGTCCGGGGCTTTTGATCCGATAAACCACCGCGTACAGGATCGGAACGTAAATCAGGTTTAAGAGAGTCGCCCAGGTGATGCCGAAACCGAGTGCCACCGCCATCGGCTGCAGGATCTGCGCCTGGCCCGAAGCGAAAAAGATCAGCGTCAGCAGTCCCAGTACCGTCGTGATCGAAGTCAAAAGGATGGGCCGCAGACGTGTTTTCGCCAAAACGACCAGTTCGTCAAGGTCTTTGGCTTTCTGGATAAAGCTGACCATGATCAGACCGTCATTGACCACGACCCCGGCAAGACCGACAATACCGATCAGCGAGGTCATCGAGATGTTCAGCCCCATGACGAGGTGCCCGACATAGACACCGAGGACGACCAGGGGGATGGTGCTCAAAACGATCAAGGAGCGTTTCAGAGAGTCGAAAAGCCATACCAGCGTGATAAAGATCAAAAAGACCGCCACAACCGCCGCCTGACCCATCTCTCTCTGGGTCTTGGCGTTCTCCTGCTCTTCGCCTTTGACCTCAACTGCAAAACCCTCCTGACGCAGGGCTTCCAGCGTCGGCTCCAGCGCTTTCATCACCTCGGACGAGGTCGTCTTGCCCTTCTCAATCGAAGCAAAGACGGAACGGATGCGTCTGCCCTCCTCTTTGATGGTGGTCACATACCCCTGCGTCATGATAAAGTCACAGACCTCTTTCAGTGCCACATAATTGGGCGTACCCGGAATCTGCACCTGCATCTCATCCAGTGACGCCAGCGTGTCTTTTGTAGAACCCTCGATACGTACACGGACGAGGCCGCTCTCATTGAACATCTTGCCGTATTCGCCCTTCAGGTAGTAGGCCCGAAGTTCCTGAGCGATCAGCTGTTCGTTAAAGCCGAGTTGCTGCCCGTAGCTGTTGACACGGAGCTTAAGCTCTTTTTCGCCGATATCCGCGTCATCGGCGATATTGAGCAGACCCCTGATCTTGTGCATTGCCGCTTCGATTTTCCTGACGCCGAGAAGAAGGTCGTCATCATGCTTGCCGCTGACCGCGATCTCGACATCGTGGGCGACGACCCCTGTACCCTGGACATCCGTATTGAGCTCTTCATACAGGGGCGCGCCGTCGACTTTGGCCTCTTTATAGGGTTTCAGCCATTCGGTAATCTCGTTTTTGATGGTGTAGGCCGGTTTTTCACGGACCAGAAGCTCGGGGTCATACTCGATAGAGAGGTAGGGGTTGATGTATTTGTTGTAGAGATTATCGGGGGCGCGCTCGTGGAGTTCGATAAAGATATGAAAGAGGTTTTCACCCAGTTCCGCCTTGTTCTTGGCATCGATGCGCAGTCCGATCACGGAGGTCACGGAGATATAGTCATTTTCGCCGAGGCGCTTGAGAAGCTCTTTTTCCAACGTTGCGACGAGCTTTTCGGTGTCCTCAAGATCGTTGTTGATATTGACCTTGCCCGAGACATAGACCTGCGTGACGTCAAACTCCGGAAAGAGCTGGAACTTGGAGCTCTTGACCATGTAAAACGTTGCGGCCGAAATCGTCGTGACGATGACGATGAGTGAGAGCACTTTCTGCCTGAGCAGACGGGTCAACAGCCGATTGTATGTCGTGTAAAGTGCCTCCCAGATGCCGTGGGTCATATGCCCCTCCTTGCGCAGCCGCAGAAAGTCATACGAGTGCAGCGGCAGGAAGAAGAAGGCCTCGAAAAGCGAACTGATCAGCAGGACCGAGATCATGATCGGCAGGATCTTGATAAAGGTCCCCATTTCGCCGCTTATCAAAAGCATCGGCAAAAAAGCGAAGATCGTGGTCAGGGTCGCCGTAAGTACCGCCGGGAACATCTCGGTCGCGCCGACGATGGCCGCCTCTCGGCGCTCCATTCCCTCTTCCATGTGCCGGTAGATGTTCTCGCCGACAACGATTGCCTCATCCACCAGCATCCCCAAAGCGATCAAGGCCCCCAGCAGGGAGAGCATGTTCAGACTGTAGCCGAGGGCCTCTGTCACGATCAGACCGATCATGAACGAAAGCGGGATTCCCATCGCCACGACCAGAGCGATACCGCGGTTGACAAAGACCAGCATCGACAGAAAGACCAGCATCAGCCCGAACATGATATTCGAAAATACGGTATTAAGACGGTTTTTGATCCAGACGGAGGTATCGGTGTAGATGCTGAAGGTCAGGTGCGGGTAGCGCTTCTCGTACTCGGCAAGGACAGCCCGTATCTTTTTGGCAAGCTCGATCGCATTTCCCGATTTGGACTTGGTGATGTTGACCGAAATATTGCGCACGCCGTTGTAGTGCGAGAGCTCCGTCTCGTCGCTCAGACCGAAAGAGATATCGGCGATATCGCCTAGCCGAACATGCGTTCTGCCCACATTCACGATTGAATTTTCCAGTGCCGCTTTCTCTTTCTCGCCGTTGTAAGTCGAGATATAGAGATGGTCGCCCTGCTCCTTGATGGTGCCGATCGGGAAGATGGAACTGAGGTTCTGCAGAGCCGATACGACACGGTTGAACTCCAGCCCGTAAGCGCGTATCTTCTCCTCGTTCAGCTGCAGCAGCAGCTCCTCATCGGCATCGCCGCGAATACTGATCTCGCTGAGCTCCTTGAACTGCGAAAGCGAGCTTTTAAGCTCTTCGGCCCTGGCCAGGAGCTCTCTGGTCGGGACATCCCCGGCAATTGCCACCAGAACAAGCGGTATCGTCTCGGTATGGATCTTGGCAACGGGTTCATTCATATCGGCCGGCAGATCGCGCCGGGTCTGGGCGATGATATCTTTGACATCCTGCAGGACCTCGATATTGTCGGAGCCGGGTTTGATGTCGGCCAAGATGGAGAAAGCGCCGTTTTTGATCGTGGTCTCGACGGTATCGAGCTCATTGATGTTTTTGAGCTCATCTTCGATGGTGGTTACCACCATCTTGTCCAGAACGTCGGCGCTCGTACCCGCATAGCCGCCGGTAATAGCGATCTTGTCCATCTGTATCGGCGGAAAGATCTCTTTGGGAATGTTGATGTAGGCGAAAACGGAGAGCAGCAGGATAAAAAGCAGCAGAATATGGTTCAGCAGCGCCTTGTCAATAGCAAACTCAATGATGCGTCGGATCATTCTTTATCCCTACTCTTCAAACATCGTGTCAAGGACCTGATTTTTAAAACGGATCGATTCGATATTCGTCTTGAGAAAAAGATATTCCTCGATTAAAAAATAGTACTCGCCGGTCAGAACGGCGATGTCGCGGCTTTTATAGTAGATCTGCGACTGCAGGTAGATCTTGGGAAAAAGCAGCAGCCAGGCAATCGCAAGGACAAGCAGGGTCATGAAGAGAAAACGCCATCCCATCCTGTTCTCTTCGCTTTGAAGCGTTTTGACCTCTTCGAGAATGAGATCCTTTTCGTTCATCACGCCTCCATCGCAAAAACACGCAGCTTGGCACTCCGGCTTCTTGCATTCGCTTTGAGTTCGTCGGCTTGGGCACTCAGCGGTTTACGGGTGATGATCTTGCCCAGTCGGTGGTTGTTGCCGCAGGTGCAGCGCATCGCCTCAGGCGGGCAGATACACGATTTCGACCACTGCGCAAAGCGCTGCTTGACCATGCGGTCCTCAAGGGAGTGAAACGAGATGATACCGATGCGTGCGTGCGGCAGTCTGGCCTGCTCGATGGCGTCCAGAAGGCGTTCAAGCTCCCCCAGTTCGTCATTGACCTCTATGCGGATCGCCTGCATCACCAGGGTGGCCGGGTGGATCTTCTTGCCTCTCGCACCGAAGGGTTTCACCACGTCGCTGAGCTCTTTTGCCGAGTGGAAGGGGCGGTGCTTGAGTATCTCGGAAGCGATCTGGGCCGCATTGCGGATCTCGCCGTAGTCGCGCAGGACGCGTTCGAGCTCCTTTTGCGAATAGCCGTTGACCACCTCGGCGGCGCTCAGCGCCGCCCCCTTGTCCATCCGCATGTCCAGCGTGTCACTCTCAAAAGAGAAGCCGCGCTCCTTCTCGTCAAGCTGCAGGGAAGAGACACCGATATCGGCCAGTATGCCTCTGATGTTCTCTTTCCCCTCTTCGTCGATGATCATCTTCATAACATCGGAGAAGCGCCCTTTCTTTATCCTGGCCCGGTCACCGAAGGGGGCAAGCCGCTTCGACGAAAAATCGATCGCCGTCTGGTCCTGGTCGATCCCGATCAGCGTGATCTTTTCATTGGCTTCAAGAAGCATCGAACTGTGTCCGCCGTAACCCATGGTACAATCAACGATGATCCCTTCGTCTATCCCGGAAAAGGCGTCGATGACTTCACGGTAGAGTACGGGGATATGCGGGCTTTCTGACAAAGTTCGTCCTTCTTCAATAATGGGGTTATTCTACTCTATGCGGGCTTAATTTCTTGAGAAGCGCGTTCAACTTTCGGACTGCTGTTCTGGAAAAGAGAGCTCTTTGACTTGATTACTTTGAAGCTGTTTGGTCGTGAAGTCACTGCTTTGGCTGGTAAGTGGGAACGCACAGAAAAAACAGAAGTTTCTGCTCTTCTTTCTCTCAAGGTCTGATCGTTCTTTATAGTTTAGGACCTTCCTGCCTGAACAGAAGCTCGAACGCTTTGGACGCCAGGGGCCTGCTGTAGAGGTAGCCCTGTATCTCATCGCAGCCGAATCCGCGCAG
>CAZNQJ010000129.1:0-5339 GCA_964575205.1 uncultured Campylobacterales bacterium
GACGTCTTTTTGAAGGGCGCATATGAATCCAAGCGCGCATGATATCCCGCTTCACGACATAAAGCCGTTGATGGAGGTTCCCGACAGTTCGTTCATCGTGTTCAGTGTCATTCTCAGCATCGCCGTGATCCTGCTTTTAAGCGCGCTCTATCTGCTCTACCGGTTTGTCCGAAACCGTCAAACGGTCAATCTGCGAAAGCTCCATTATGCGGCGCTTGAGGCGATCGACTTTTCGGATCCTAAAAAGGCGGCCTATGCGATAACCGATCACGGACGCACATTTGCCGATGATTCCGAGCGTCTGAGCGAAGCCTACAACAACCTGGTCCTGCGTCTCGATCGCTACAAATACAGAAAGCGGGTCGAGGCGATCGACGATGAGAGCAGGAGCTACTACAAGATCTATCTTGGAATGATCGATGTTTGAAGGGCTCTATTTCGAGTACCCCAAAATGCTGAGTCTGATCTTCGTCTATATCGCCTGCGAAGCCTACTGCAAGCTCCGCTCTTCGGCGATCTATTTTCCCCATACGGCGGCCTTGACGAAAGAGACAACAAAGGTCTCGGCACTGATGTGGATCTTGAAATGGCTGAGCATTGTGCTGCTGATATTCGCCTTCATGTCCCCCGTCAAAGATGGCGTCCTGGAGCTTGCCCCCGGTGAAGGCTACGATATTGCGCTGGTGATGGATGCGAGCCGATCGATGCGCGCAAAAGGCTTCGATAAGGGCAAACCTGAAGCGAACCGGTTTGATGCACTCAAAACGATCGTCAACGGTTTTATCGCTTCGCGCCCGGACGACAATCTCGGTCTGGTACTCTTCGGGGACTACGCCTTTATCGCTTCGCCGTTGACCTATGACAAGAAGATCCTTCAGCAGATCGTGGCCCATCTGGAACTCGGCATGGCCGGAAAATCGACCGCCCTTTATGACGCGATCGCCCAGTCGGTCAATCTTCTGAGCCGTGCAAAGGGTGAAAGCCGGGTCGCGATAATCCTCAGTGACGGCCATAACACCTCCGGCTCGAAGATGCCGCTGCAGGCGGTGATGGAACTGGCCAAAAAAGAGGGTGTGAAATTCTATACGATCGGTATCGGCGGCGAGGGGGAGTATGACAGTGCACTGCTCGCATATATCGCCAAAGAGAGCGGAGGGGAGAGCTTCAACGCTGCAAGCAGTCAGGCACTTCAAAAGGTCTATGCCGCGATCGATACGCTGGAAAAATCCAAGGTAGAGCACTTTGACTACACCTTCAAAGAGTACTTCTACCTCTATCCGCTCTTTTTGGCCTTTTTTACCCTGCTTCTCTATGTCTACCTGCGCAACCGGAGGGGGTGGCTGTGAGCTTCCTCTACCCTGAGTTTATCTATATGATGCTGCCGCTGCTGCTGGTACTGTTTGCACTGCTGCTGACGCAGAGCGAGGTGCAGGAGCAGTTCTTCTCACCCAATGTACTGGCAAAACTGCGTGTCGACACCAAAAGGCTCTCCTCCAGGGCGCGGAATCTCTTCTACTTCTTGATGTTTCTCTTTATCATCCTGGCACTGTCCGCTCCTGTAATTAAGATGGGCGAAGCAGAGGTCAGGGCTAAAGGCGATCTCTTTTTTGTCGCACTTGATCTCAGCGATTCGATGCGCTGTCAAGATCTCTATCCCAGCCGCCTGGAGGCGGCAAAGCAGAAACTCGTGGCTCTGTTGAACCAGGACAGAAACGACCGGATCGGGCTGATCGCCTTTGCCGAAAGCAGCTACCTCGTCGCGCCGCCGACGATGGACCATGCGCTGCTCGCATTTTTGCTCAAACCGATGGCGAGCACCCATATCACCGAACAGGGGACCAATATTTTTACCCTGCTCAAGGCGGCCGATCAGCTTCTGGCAGGGGAGGCGGAGAAAAAACTGCTGATCATCAGCGACGGCGGCGACAGCCGTGACTTCGCCAACGAGATCGCCTTTGCCAAAAAACAGGGTATCAAGGTCTCGATCCTCGGTATCGGAACAGATGCGGGCGGCGTGGTCTATAACGAAAGCGGCGCCCCGATCAAGGTGCAGGGGGCAAATGTTATCAGTCGGTTCAACGGCGAGTTTCCGCGTCTGGCGACAGAGAGCGGCGGTGTGTTTGTGCGCTCAGGCAGCGGCGATATTGAAGAACTTTTAGCGTCGATTGGGACGCAAAAGAGCGGGAGCGAAGTCGAAAAGATCTATTTTCACTTGTTCGTCGTTCCGATCGCACTGGCGATGCTGATGCTGCTGATCGCAACAAGCTCATTTCACCGGGGCAAAAAATATTACCTCCCGGCCTTCACAGCGGCCGCTCTGATGCTGGTGCAGCCGGCGGTTTCAAGAGCGGAGATCTTCGGATTCAGAACTCTGGATAAGGCAAACGCGGCGTATGAAAGGGGCGATTACCGCGCAAGCAGCAGTGCGTACAAAGGCTACGCGCTGCAGGACAAGAGTGCAGAAGCACTCTACAATGCCGCCAACGGATACTACCGCATGGGCAGGTATGCGACGGCGGTACGGCTCTATCGGTCTGTTCAGTTTACGGAAGCCGAAAAAAACCATCAGCTCTATCACAACCTTGGCAATGCACTGGCAAAGCTGGGCGACAGACAACATCTGACTGAGGCGGTTGAAGCCTATAAGAAAGCACTGAAATTCAGAGAGGAGAGCGAAACTCGGGAAAATCTGGAGAGGGTTGAAAAGGCACTGCAAACGGAAAAGGAAAACAAAAGAGCAGCCCAACAGCCGGCATCAGCTGCCTCGATCAACTCTAAAAAGAGCAGTGAGGCTTCTCCGGAGAGCAACGGCAGTAGCGAAGACGGGCGTACCCGGCCGCTGTCGCAACAGGGGTCTGACAGCCAAGGCATGAGCGACAGGGAGGCGGCCAAATGGCTCAAGATGCTGGCGGAACAGCAGAGCGTCCAAAAATACAGGATCAAGGTTGACGACCCTGGTGAAGGAGCGGATGATGAAAAGCCATGGTAGCCTTATCCTTTTATGGCTGCTCAGCGCCACGCTGCATGCCAGCGTGACGGCAAGTCTGGATAGAACTCTTGTAAAAAAGGGCGAAACGGTCACACTGCTGTTGCGGGTTGAAGGCAAAAAGATCACGATGCCCCCGATCGCCAGCGTGTGCGGTGCCAGGGTAGAATCGCGTGGATACCGAACGGTGCTCGATAGCGGTGAAGGGGCATTTCAAAAAGCGGAGATCTACAGTTTCGTATTCCGGCCGAGCGGGGAGTGCCTGATCGAACCGATAGCGGTCGAAGTGGACGGCACCGAGAGCTATTCGCAGCCCTTGCGGCTCAAAGTGGAGAGTAGTTCTCCAAAAGAAAATGAGGCCATCATCATAAAACTGCTCAGTTCCAAAAAAGAGCTCTATGTGGGCGAACCTTTTGAACTTGAGCTTATTGTCAAAAAACCGGAGACGGATAAGGGGGTCATCTCGGCAGCTGCGCCGGAGATGGAGCATATTTGGGTGAAAAAAGTCTTTAAAACGGCCGATACGAAAGAGGGGAACTGCACCGTTGCCACGACCCGTTACCTCCTTGCCGCGCAGCAGGCAGGCCGCTTGCGCGTCTATCCGGCAGAGGTAAAGATCGCATCGGGGCATCAAAGCGCAGATGCCTGGGGAAATGCCATCCAGAAGAGATCATGGCAGAGCTACTACTCCAACGCCTTGGAGCTGAAGGTGAAGCCTCTGCCTGAAAATGTGGCGCTGGTGGGTGAATTTGTTCTCGAACTGGCGGTGGATAAAAAGGAGGTCGCAGCAAAAGAGCCGCTGACGGCCGAGCTCACTGTCAGCGGCATAGGCAATTTTGAGGATATCCCTGCGCTGGAACCTGCTGTCAACGGGGTAGAGCTGTTTGCCGGGGAGCCGACAATTGAGATGCGCGGTGAGGGGATGAAAGAGCAGCGGCATCAAAAGTTTACCTTTGTCAGTGAACGCAGCTTTACGATTCCGCCGATCACGCTGGACTATTTTGATCTTAAAGAGGGGCGGGTGAAAAAGGTGCAGACGCAGCCCGTTACTGTCCAGGTGACAGGATCAAACAGTCCAACTGCGCCAATCGAAAACAGAGCCGTGCAACAAAGCAGAGGATTGACAATGGGATGGACGGCAATGATCTACCTGTTAGGTGTACTCAGTACGGTTCTGCTCTATATGCTGCCATGGAGCCGGTGGCTGAAAAGAGAGCCTAAAGCGCAACAGCGCGACATCGGCGATGAGAGGCGCGCTTTGACGCTTTTGCTTATGCACAGAGAGAAGGCTGATGTCCAGGGGATGATAGAGAAGCTGGAAGCGCGTCTTTACGGGGGAAGAGAGGTAATGATCGATAGAAAAGAGCTGAAGAGAGTGCTAAAGAGGTATCAAGGCTAGGAGAAGATCTCTTCAAGCTGATTGGCATTGAGCATCTTGTTGCGTACCTCTTGCCACTCACTGTTCTTGATCTCTTTTTTGAAGGTGTCCAGTTCACGCTGGAAAACATCGATCGCATCGAGGAGATTTTCCCTGTTCTGTTTAAAGATATCTTCCCACATGTCCGGCGATGATTTGGCAAGTCGGCTCATAGAACGGAACCCTCCGGCCGCCAGGGCGAGAATGTTGTAGCGGTCTTCCTGGGCGAGAACCGAGTTGGCAATAGAGTAGGAGATGACATGCGGCATATGGCTGATGAAAGCGGCATGGCGGTCATGCTCGTGGGCATGCATGTAGCTAAGGCGCATATGGATACCGGAGAAGATACGAACTGCCGTCTCCTGCTGCAAGGTGCCTGACTCCTCCAGATCGCAAAGCACGACCACTTTATCATTGTAGAGGCCATGCAGCGCAGCGCTTGGCCCGTGATGTTCCGTTCCTGTCATCGGGTGGGCGGCGACGAAGTTCTTGCGGATAGATGGCGGGACCGCTCTGAGAATGGCCTCTTTGGTACTGCCGAGATCGATGATGGTCGTCGTCTCGGAGATCCTGCCCTCGAATGACTGCAGACTCTTGATAATTCCATTGACAGGAATAGCCAGTACGATCAGATCAAGCGTGCAGAGCTCTTCGAGATCGATGATCTTTTCGACCAGATTAAGACGGAGCGCCTCTTTTTGGTGCTCTTCGTTGTGGTCAAGGCCGTAGATGTTGGAGACAAAAGAGAGGTTACGCAGACTCAGTGCAAGCGAACCTCCCATCAACCCTAATCCGACAATACCGATTTTCATTGTAAACCTTTATTTATGAATGCGCTTTAACGTGATTAAGCTATGGGCACCTCTAAAAACCCCAGTCCGCTTCAGCGATAGAGAGAAGTTCACAATCAAGGCGCTCCTTTGAAGCCCTAGCCAT
>CAZNQJ010000130.1:0-627 GCA_964575205.1 uncultured Campylobacterales bacterium
TGTTGTATTTTGCCTGGGTGAACTGATCCCACATGCTCTGTGCCTGCAGGTCGATTTCGCTGAGTTTCCATTGGCGAAGGGGGTCGCTGCGCCGCTGTTCAAAACGTATCGCCTGCTTCACCTTGCTGACGCTGAAATAGAGTTTGACCAGGATAGTACCCTGGTCGACCAGGGACTCTTCAAACGGCATGACGTGCTTCATAAAAAGTGCATGCTCTTGCTGCGTGCAGAAGCCGAAGACCGATTCGACCATGGCGCGGTTGTACCAGCTGCGGTCAAAGAGAACGACTTCGCCGCCGTGGGGAAAATGTTTGATATAGCGCTGGAAGTACCACTGCGAACGTTCCTCTTCGGTCGGACGTCCCAGGGCGACGATACGGTAGTGTTTCGGGTTCATATAGCGGCTTACGCTGCCGATGACGCTTCCTTTGCCTGCCGCATCACGGCCCTCAAAGATGATGATGAGTTTGAGGTTGTGGCGTTCAATGTGCTGCTGCAGCTTAACAAGCTCGGCCTGATAGGGCTCCAGGGCCAGACTCTCTTCGTATGTCCTGATCGCCTCGGCAAGCTGCGGCTTGGTCAAATTGTGCTCTTTCATTCCCTGCCCGTTAATGAATATAGAATGGA
>CAZNQJ010000130.1:637-5319 GCA_964575205.1 uncultured Campylobacterales bacterium
GGAACTATACTCTTTTTTTTACATTTTCAAGAAAATGCTTTTGTGCTTCTATAATGGTACAAAAAAAGAGCAAAGTATCTCTAGCGGATCTGACTGCCGGATAAAGTTTTACTCGATCGTATGTTCGTCGTTCAAGCCAATAATATCGCTGCGGGTAATGGCATGCTCCTGGAAATACTCGATCCGCTCTTCAGCGGCTTCCAGATTTTCGAAAGCGGCGATGTGAAAGACGGCGTCACCCTCCTGAACCAGGGGAATCTGGCTCTTTCCGATGATGATGCCGTCGAAAGAGGCACGCATCTCAAAGCTGTTGTCACCGAGCGGTTCGTCGATAAAGGCGATGGTCTCGCCCTTTTTTACTGCATCGCCGAGGGCTTTGACGGTCCGCAGCATACCGCTTTCAGAAGCACGCACCCAACTGCTGTCTTTGAAGATCAACGGGGTCCTGTGCTGTTTTTTGACGCTTTGTGGGAGCATCTCCAGCGCCCTGAGGACATTGACAATGCCTTTGACCCCGATCATGATCGAGGTGTCGTCAAAACGCAGGGCCTCGCCCGCTTCGTAGAGCAGGATAGGCACGCCGTTCTCCTGGGCTTCGGCTCTGAGCGAACCGTCTCTGACCTCGGAATGGAGGATGACAGGGGCCTCGAAGGCCTTGGCCAGCTTCAGTGTCTCCTCATTCTTCGTATTCGTACGGATCTGAGGCAGGTTCGAACGGTGAATCGCAGCGGTATGCAGGTCGATGCCGTAATCGCACTTCTTGACGATCTCATCAAAAAAGAGCTTGGCCATCCGCGCCGCGAGCGATCCCTTTGTCGAACCGGGGAAACTGCGGTTGAGATCTCTCCGGTCGGGGAGGTAGCGCGAGAGCGTATTGATCCCGTAGACATTCACGATCGGCACGAGTATCAGTGTGCCTCTGATCTTTTTTAACACAGCGAGCTTTTTGAGCCGCCGTATGATCTCGATGCCGTTGAGTTCGTCCCCGTGGATCGCCGCGCTGATAAACACGGTAGGCCCGCTCTTTTTGCCGCGCAGTACCTGAACGGGAATCGATGTCGGAAGATTGTAGAGTTTCGGAAGTTCGATCTCGATGTTTTTTATGCAGCCTGCCGGGATGTCGATACCGCAGATCTGTAACAGTTGCTCTTTCATAGGGACCTTGACATGTGACAGTTTTGTAAGCGATTTGTATCAATTATAGTGTAGAATATTAACATAATTCTATCGACAAGGCGTAAGAGATCAAAAAACTAACTATCGGCCGTAATGAGCTTGTTTCCCTTCCCGACCTGAAATTTTTCGATATTGATGCGAAGATCGATACCGGTGCCTATTCGTGTTCCATCCATTGCGATGATATTCGCCTCGGTGATGACGGCACCGTTCACTTCAGGCTTCTTGATGATTCCCATCCTGATTATCATGACAAAGAGATTATGATGCCCGTGCATGAGATCCGGCATGTCAAGAGTTCGAACGGAGCGATACAGGAGCGGATCTTCATTAAGACGACGCTGCGGCTCTTCGGTCATGAATATGAGACCGAGCTGTCGCTTACCGACCGTAAAAATATGAAATATCCGATGTTAATCGGCAGAAAGTTTCTGGAAGGCCGATTTATCGTCGATGTCGCGCTGACCTATCAATCATCAAAAAAACAAAAGGCACAACTATCATGAAAGTCTATATTCTCTCGCGAAAGGCTTCGCTCTACTCAACACGAAGACTCGTAGAAGCCGCAAAGGCAAGAGGCTGGGATGTCCGGGTCCTCGACTACCTCAAGTTCAGTATCGAGATCCAGAAAGGGGAGCTGCATATCAACTACAACGGCGAGATGCTCGCAGCGCCCGATGCCATTGTCCCGCGTATCGGCGCGAGCCGCACCTTTTACGGCACGGCAATGGTACGTCACCTTGAGATGATGAAGGCCTTCAGTGTCGCCGGCTCATTGGCCATATCGCGTTCACGCGACAAGCTCAGAAGCCTGCAGATCCTCTCCCAGCACGGCGTCGGTCTGCCCAAGACCGTTTTCGCATCGAACAAATCAAATGCCAAAGATATCATCAAGCTCAGCGGCGGTACGCCGCTGGTCCTGAAGATCCTTGAGGGGACACAGGGGGTCGGTGTGGTCCTGGTAGATACCCCAAAGGCGGCCAAATCGGTACTGGACGCCTTTTACGGCATGAACGTCAACCTCCTGGTGCAGGAGTATATTGAAGAGGCGGGCGGTGCAGATATCCGTGCCATCGTCGTCGACGGCGAAGTTGTCGGTGCGATGAAACGCCAGGGCGCAGAGGGGGATTTCCGCTCCAACCTGCATCAGGGCGGAAGCGCTACCCTGTACAAGCTCTCGCGCAAGGAGAAAGCGACGGCGCTCGCCGCGGCCAAAGCGATGGGGCTGGGCGTCTGCGGCGTCGATATGATCCTCTCCGAGCGGGGGCCGCTGGTGATGGAGGTAAACTCTTCGCCCGGGCTTGAAGGGATCGAGAAAGCCACCGGCATCGACATCGCCGGCAAGATCATGGACTACATCGAACGAAACGTCAATCCGGTCGGACCGGTCAAGGTCAGACGCGGGCCGAGAGACAAGATCGGGGCGTAGCGCAGGAGCGGCTGCTTCAGAGAAGAAATGAGCGGTTCCTCCCCTCCTTTTTCGCCTTATACAAGGCCTGGTCCAGCCGTTTCAAAAATGTGTCGAGCTGCTCCTTCTTATGAAGCGGCGTAATGCCGATACTTATTGTAACGGTACCTGCTTTCGTAAATGAAAATGTTTCCACCTTCGTTCGAATATGTTCTGCAAAACGCATTGCATTCTCCGCACTTGTTTCCGGAAGCAGGACGACAAACTCTTCTCCGCCCCAGCGTGCGAAAACATCCGTTTCGCGCAATTGCGACTGCACCAGTAGGGCCAGCTCTTTCAAAACCGCGTCGCCGATATCGTGCCCATAGCTGTCGTTGATCTTCTTGAAGTGGTCAATGTCGAAAAAGAGTGCGCTCAGATGACGGCTGTAGCGCTTGGCCCGCTTGTACTCGATCAGCAGAAGTTCGTTGAACTTTCTGCGGTTGTAGATGCCTGTCAGCGTGTCGATATTGGCCAGTTTGTTCAGCCTTTGCATCTCGGAGCGCTCTTCGGTGATATCCGTAATGATAGTCAGAAACAGTTTTTTCCCTCCTTGCAGGAGCAGGCTGCTCTTGATGCGGACCCAAATGTTTTCCCCATTTTTTGCAGCGAGCTGCAGGGTGGATACGAGCTTGGATTTCTCCCGCAACAGCAGCTGTCGGAACTCCTTCTGCATCGCCGGCTGCTGTGAAGGGCTGATGAGCTCTCCGAGCGTTTTGGCGCGCAGTTCGCTGCCGCTGTAGCCGATCAGCTTCTCAAATGCCGGGTTGGAGTAGACAATGGTCTCATGGCATAAAACGATCCCCTCGGGCAGATATTCGCTGAGCTTTTCAAACATCTCCTGTCTGGCCAGGAGCTCGGCCTGAAACTGCTTCCGTTTGGAGATATCGAAGAGCGTGATCACGGCCAGCTTTTTATCTTCCGTTTTAAGGGGGGAGCGAATCGGTTGAAAATAGTGGTGCTTCCCCTTTTTTTCAAAGTTCAACTCCCCGCTTCTGAGTCCCTCTGTCAGCACCTCTCTGATCGTATGCCGGAGCTCTGTCTTCTTAAGCTTCTCTCTGCTGATTCCCTGCAGTCTCAAAAACTTCCGGTTGCCCCAAAGCGGTGTGTTGTCGGAATCAACGACGATTGTCGGGTAATTAAGGGTTTCCAGTACTTCGAGCAGCTTGTCGTTCATTGTGGGAAACTTCCCTCTATTTGGAGTGTTGTTCATATTCCTGGCAAAATCAAACGAGAGATTTTTGACCTTTCCCGGCACCGGAATCCCGGCAATTTAGGTTATTATATCAGTAAACCTCTGACATTGCTGAAGGGCACGGTATGGAAGCGATAGTGCAGATCTTACTCATCACCGCTCTGCTTTCCAGTGTCGTCAACATCCTTGAAAAGGATGAAGAGACGGCCTGCAGCATGGTCATGCAGGCCGTTACCTGCAGTGTCAGACAAAACAGCTTTCGCAGCTGCTCTATGAAGGTTTACGATGAAATTTCCTGACGATGCACACTCATTGAAAGTCGAAGAGGTGCTGGATCTGCTTGAAACCGCACCCGACGGGCTGACGTCCGATGAGGTCAAACGGCGCCAAAAAGAGTTCGGAAAGAATCTCCTTGAAGAGCACAAGGTGAGCCGGTTCGCTATCCTGGCCGGGCAGTTAAAATCGCCGCTTGTGCTGATCCTGCTCGTTGCATCGCTCATCTCTTTTTCCGTCGGCCATTCCGTCGATGCGCTGCTGATCGCTCTGATCGTCTGTATCAATACGGCATTGGGCTTCTGGCAGGAGCTCAAGGCGCTGACCTCCATCGAAGCCTTGAAAAAGATGACCGAAAGCAGGGTCACCGTCATGCGCGGCGGCAGAGAGACGGTTGTCGTTTCATCGCAGATCGTTCCGGGTGATGTGATCATCCTTCAAGAGGGCGACATCGTGCCTGCCGATCTTCGGCTGATCAAAGTGCAGGGGCTGAACATCGATGAATCGGTGCTTACCGGCGAATCGCTGCCGGTTTCCAAAGAGGCCGCCATTACGCTGCCGAAGGAGACCCTGCCCTATGAGCTGGACAAT
>CAZNQJ010000131.1:0-5319 GCA_964575205.1 uncultured Campylobacterales bacterium
GGCTGCACCGCGCTCTGTGGAGGAGAAAGAAAAACCGGCCGCCGGCGAATCAGGCTATGCAGACTGCGCCATCGTGGGGGAATCGGGCTCATGGATCGCCTGGAGAAACCTCGTCGTCGAAGAGAAGACCCCTTATCCGGTCAGGGGGATGTTTATCTACAAGCACAACCCGATGATGAGCGTGCCTAACAGTGCAAAAACGCGAAAAATGTTCGAAAAACTCGACCTGGTCGTCACCATTGACACCATGCCGAGCGATACGGTGATGATGTCCGACGTGGTCCTGCCCGAATGTACCTACCTTGAACGCACCGACCCCGTCGCCACGTTCGGCGGCATCGAACCGTCGATCGCACAGCGCAACAAGGTCATCGAGCCCATGTACGAGAGCAAACCGGTCATCGAGATCCTGCGCGGCTTGACGCAGAAGCTCTCCAAGCCGCTCTTCGAGATCACCAAGAAACACGATACGGAGGTGCAAGATACCATCGAAACGGACGGCGAAGCGAGCGTCTACAAAGAGTTCGATCTGACAAAGCCTTTTGCGCACAGCCAGCAAGAGCTGAACGAACACGCCGTGGCCGGCTATCCCGGGGCAGCGGAAGCGTTGAAGGAAAAAGGGGTGTTCTACCCCGGCATGGAGCAGTACTTCCGGCAGATTTCCGTCAACGAGTACCGCTACTACCCCGAAGAGCAAAAAAACTATTCGGTCAGAAACGGCAAATACAACACCCCTTCGGGAAAAATCGAATGCAACCTGCCGAACATGGCAATGAAAGGGATCGACCCGATGCCGACATGGAAAAAAGAGTACGAACAGAATATACCTGCGGACAAATTTGTCCTCATCACCGGCCGTCATGCACAGTTTACGCAGACGGGTACGTCCAACAACGCGATGCTGCTGGACCTGATGCCTACCAACTATATGTGGATCAACAAACGCAAAGCCCTCAAGATGGGGATCGCGTTCGGAGACCTTATCGAAGTCGAAAGCCGCATCGGAAAAATAACCATCAAAGCCTATCCGACGGAGAAGATCGGCGGCGACACCGTATTTATGATCCATGGATTCGGCGAAACATCGGACGGGCTGAGCCGCGCGCACAACAACGGCGGCAACGACAATGCCGTCATCGAAGACCACATCGAGCCTGTCTACGGTGCGGCCGTCATGCACGAAACGCATGTATCAATAAGGAGGGTTTGAGATGGCCAGATATGCAATGGCACTTGACTACAAGAACTGTATCAACTGCAAAGCATGCGAAGTGGCATGCAAGGAAGAGAACGGCATTTTGCTGGGGGCGGACAAACACCGCATCTGGGTCGGCGTAAAAGAGATGGAGGGGATCTTCCCCTTTCTATCCATCGCTTCGCAGGCTTTTATGCCCAGCCAGTGCCAGCACTGCGACAATGCTCCCTGCCAGGAAGTGTGCCCCACCAATGCGACCTATTACGACGACAACGGCGTGGTCCGTGTCGATCCGGACAAATGCATCTTGTGCAGCTACTGCATGAACGCCTGTCCCTACGATGCACGGTATGTGGACGACCGGACCGTGACGGTGGACAAATGCAACTTCTGCAGCGACACCCGGCTGGCCAACGGCGAGACGACCACCGCCTGCCAGGCGACCTGTCCGACCAAAGTCCGTATATTCGGTGATCTTGATGATCCCGAAAGCGAGATCAGCCAGGTACTCCGGAGCCGCGAGCATTTCGTGCTCAAGCCGGAACTGGGGACCGAGCCCAAACTATTCTATCTGACATAAAAGGGGAGAAAGATGCAATTAAACGAACTGATTCCGTATAAGCGGGTTACGGCAAAAGAGCTGCTCTCTTTTGAAAAAACCGCGCCCAACATGATCTCGGCCTTTTTCATTGTCGGTCTGCTGGGTCTGCTGGCGGCCGGTACGGTCCTGTACCTGCTGCACGGCCACCACGCCTACAATGTAAGCAGGGAACACCCATGGGGGCTGCTCATTGCCATCTATGTCTTTTTCGTCGTCTCGAGCACCGGGCTGTGCATCGTCTCCTCGCTGGGGCATGTATTCGGCATCAAAGAGTTCGAGGTGATCGGCAAAAGGGCCATCGCCGGGGCCATTGTGACGATCCTTTCGGGCTTTGCCGTCATCTCGCTGGAGATCGGCCATCCCATCCGGATGATGATCTACAACGTCCTCACCCCCGGCCTGACCTCGGCGATCTGGTGGATGGGTACGCTCTACGGCGCCTACCTCGTCTTCATCATCTTCGAGTTTATCTTCCTGCTGCGCAACGACCACAAATGGTCGAAACTCTTCGGCGTGGGCGGACTGCTGGTGGGTATCGCCGCACACAGCAACCTGGGAGCCGTCTTCGGATTTTTGACAGCCCGTCCGATCGCCAACGGCGTTTTTTACCCTGTCTATTTCATCCTCTCTGCGATGATCACGGGCGGGTATCTGATCTTTCTCATGTACGGATTCAAGTACAAGATGAAGTTTCCTGCGGAGATTGCCGCCATGCTGGAAAAGCTCGCCAAGATCCTCGGCTTGCTTCTGGCGATCCTGATCTTTTTCGAAATCTGGAAAATGATGACCGCCATCTACGGGGGGATGCCGGGACGGGCAAACACCGCAACGCACATTCTCTTCAGCTCCAATTTCCTTATCGGGGAGGTTCTGTTGGGTATGCTGATACCGTTTGCGGTCATTCTGCGCAGCAAAGGCAAGGCGATCGTTACCATGGTGTACGCTTCGGCAGCGGGAATGGTCGGCATCTTTTTCATGCGCTACGACCTGGTGCATGATACGCAGCTTTTCCCTATGCAGACGCTCAAGACCACGGAGTACCAGCTGGCGCCGCAATGGGTCGAGTATTTCCCATCGTTCGCGGAGATTTCTATCGCGGCGGGAGGGATCGGCCTCTGTCTGCTGCTCTACTACATGGCCGACAAGGTGTTTGAACTGGATGAAACAACGGAAGGTTCCCATTAAGAACCGATTGGATTCGCAATGAAAAACAGCTGCCCACTGGCAATGATTTTTGCCGCTCTTTTCGTGACACTTTCTCTGTCGGCCGATCCGCTGAGCCTGGAGGAGGTCGTGAGCATCGGCAAAAAGACGACCGACGCCTTCCACCACCGGCTCGGTACGTCGCTTCACGAACATAAAAAGGAGGGTGCCGTCGCAGCGGCACATTTCTGTATCGACAGTGCCGGAGCCGTTACCGAGGCCTTTAATAAAGAGCTTGCAAGCGGCATTGCACTGCGGAGGATCAGCCTCAAAAACAGAAACCCGGCCGACGCGGCCGGCGAAGACGAGGTGGCGATCCTCGAGGCGCTGGAGCTTTTGTCAAAAGCAGACGCCTATCTGCCCGAACATATTGTCCAGATAAACGCTGCAGGGGATTACAAATACTACCGTCCCATCACACTCTCCAAAAGGGATTGTCTCGCCTGTCACGGAAGTGCAGAAGGGATGAATGTGGAGCTGCGCACATTGTTCGGGGAACACTATCCCGATGACAAGGCGCTGGATTACAACCGAGGTGATCTCAGGGGCGCTTTTGTGGTGGAGTTCCGCCATGAAAGCGCCTCCCGGGAGATCGGCAATCAAACTCAAACAAAGGATCGACCATGAAAACACGTTCAAAAATTCTTATCTGCGCAGCGGCAAGCCTCTGCACCGCACAGCTTCTCTGTGCTGCCGTTGTCGACCAGGCTGAAATCTTCAGTCAGAAATGTTCCAAATGCCACGGCCAGCTTGCCGAAGGGAATCCGGTGAAAAAAGGTCCTGCCCTCAATGATGACAGCATCGGCTATCTGCAGATGGAGATGACCGACCTTCAGGGCGATCTTACGCTGACGGGAGAGACGCTCTCCGATCATGCCAAGATGGAACACAGCATGAAGCGGCTTGAAGAACTCGGGTACATGGTAAACCCGGATGAAATGGCGAAATACATCTATACCCACTTCAATCCCGAAGCCAAAAAGAGATAGCCCTTACGAAAAATAAGACGGAACTGCCTGACGCTGCCGCAGTCGGCAGTGTGGCAGCGGCTGTTCCAAAATTCCGGAGGTGAAATACTTTTTTTCGCAGGACGGCGACCGCACGTTTCTCGACGCCTGGAGTACACCTCAGGGTGTAATTTTAGTAATCACAACTTTTTCCATCTTATTGATCCATTTCAAATATGAAACCTGACGACTGATTAGTATTTAAGCGCAATCTATTTTATAGTCCAAGAAAAGACTTTCAACGGGTATGTGCAGTTGATTATGTAAATTTCTTATCATTTCAATAGTTAGTTTTCTTTTCTTATTTAATATTTCAGAAACGCTTGATTTACTTCCAACGATTGCTACCAAATCCTTTTGCTTTAAACCTTCTTGCTCCATTCTAAATTTAATCGCTTCAATAGGATCAGGAGCATCTATTTTATAAAATTGGTCTTCATATGCCTCAACTAATGTTGTAAGAACTTCTAATTTATCCATTTGAGGTGTATTTTGTTGGCAAGTTCAGTTTTCATCAGTCTGATGCTTTTGATTATATGAACCAACTATTAATTTTTCTATAGCTAACATTTTCGCGGCATGCTCACCGCTGGTAACTTCTTCGAGCAACTCTTCATTTGATTTTTCAAGTATTTCTTTAAAAGCAGTGTCAAATAAAGGTCTATCTGCCGACTTCCAGAATTCCAAGTTTTCGATGATATTACCAACTACCGTATGCCTAAAAACTTTCTTTCGCTTGTTGAGTTTTTCGATATCAACTGGAAAAGGATAGGGCATTGAAAAAAACGCTAGCTTTGCTTTATGGCTATGAAAGCGTTTACGAAGTTTTTTCCAATCATATTTTTTACCTGCAATAATTTCTATGCCTACCTTATAAAGCATAAAAACTTTTGCCATTTCTTCTCTTGAAATATGTCCGAGAGTATAAGCAGGAGTATAATATTTAGCATCATAGAGGATATGGCTTTCCTCAGCAAGTATTTGCGCATTAATAATGATTTTTTCTATTCCGTATAATAATATCATCGATTGTAAGTCGATGCAACACAGTCCTTTCTAGTAATAATAACGTCTGAAATGAGCAATCAAAAACCGCTTGCGGGTTTTTGATTGGTTCCGAGCTTTTGTTATAAGCTGATTTCTGCAAATGAGGCTATTTTTCAAAAGCGGTTTCAAATTTCCCTCTTTTTATTTTGTCCAACTCTTTTGCACTTGTCTCTTTTCTCCCTTGTTGCAGTCTTTTATCTTTCGCCTGAATCTTTTCAATGGCTGATTTAATTTACACTTATCAAATAATTCATTTTCCCAATTAT
>CAZNQJ010000132.1:0-4743 GCA_964575205.1 uncultured Campylobacterales bacterium
CCGATATGAATAGACCCGAAAATCTTTGTTGAAATTGTAATTCATATAATCTTCATAATCCAATTTGATCAGATCGTATCTGAGGTTGGCCGTAGCAGTAAGATTTTCAGTGATACCCTGCTTGTACTCACCATAAACCGCATAGACATTTTCATCTGTTTTATCATCGCTTTTTGGCGTGCCTGCCAGATAATAGTCAGGCGTCACCGTGTAGCTTGGGTAGTAAGAGATACGAGCCTGATTTACTCTATAGGTCGTTTTGTTTTTATATTCATTGGCTCTCAGATCTATACCGATGAGCGTTGCGAATGAATCGGACGATGTTCGATACTCACTTTTAACCCCTCTTTGTATCTGCGCATAATCATTGTCGTATAGGTAATCGCTGTCATCAAAAGAGGCTTGCGCCGTACCGTTGCCGTCTTTGGTCTGCGGCGCTGACATAAAGCTTGTATCATCGGTATAGACATAGCCGTTGACAAGCAGGTTTGAGTTGTTGTTAAAATCTTTAGAGTATGTTAAAAAGAATTTTGCAAGAGAAACATCATACTTTCTTGTGTAGTCTCTGCTCTCTTGATCACCGTCATAAACAGACTTTGGATTTATCTCTGCCTGGGTCGCACCGCCGACAGTACCGTGCGAGTCTTTCTTTCTGTCTGAGAGCTCGGTACCGAATGTTACGTCTGACGAGTCATCTATATAATATTGCAGCTTCCCGTTTAAATATCGGGAGACATAGGAAGAGTCTTCATGATAGCCGTCAGCCTTTCTTTCACTGGCCTGAATATGAAAGCTCAGATCATCATTGGCATAACCGGTTCTTGCGAGCAATTTCTGATAGCCGTAACTTCCCATCTCTCCAGCCACAAAGTTGTGTGCATACTTTGCCCCTTTTTTTGTTGTGATAATGACGGCACCTGACAGCGCATCATCACCAAACAGGTAAGATGCACCGCCTTTTATCACTTTGATGCTTTCAATATTGTCAAGATCAATATTGACGCTCCCCGTTCTTTCAAATACGGGGACACCGTCAATTACAACGGCAACACCGGGTTTTTCACCCATGTACATCTGGTTTTCCACACCTCTTAGGTGAATCTTTAAAGAGTCCCCCGTGCTTGTCTCCGTCGTTACCCCCGGAATGGATTGCAGAAGTTGCTGAATGTTTTCAACGTGTGACTCATCGACTCTTTCACCGCTGATCGTGGCTGTACTGGAGACTTCTGTTCTCTTTGTGGCAAATTTATCGTCAATCGTAGATGATTCGACCTGTATCGTTCCCAAATCGGCAGCCATCGCGTTGATGGAGAATGCCAAAATCATTGACAAGCTTATTTTTTTATCCATATATTCCTCCTGGTCTACTATGAAGATTAGTTAATTTTGAAAGGCCAGAATAATAAAAGATTGTTAATTTTGTGTTAAGTTTGGATTATTGAGCGGCGGTTGTATGCATCATCGGTCTCGGCGGTTACAGGCTGAATCAGCGCAATAACCGGAGGGTGTGAAATGGTGTTTTGCAATGTTAATAATTGACTGTCTGAAACACGGGAAGAAGAGGAGAAGAGGGCAGATCAAAATGGGGAACTTCGGTCTGAGGTTATGGCCGTTTTAAAACTCCTCTTCTCTTTTTGGACGTGTCGCTCCGAATCTCTCGATCAATATATCATCATAGCGGTTGGCCGCTTTCTTGAGACGTTCAAGCCCTCGTTTTCCCTCTTCAAAGGTCAGCGACGAGTCGATGACCAGGTAGGAGAGGATGATGCTGTTGTTGCTGATGGCAAACTGGAGGTAGTTGAAGTCGTCATTCTTGTCCAGCAGATAGTCATACATCTCTTCGATATGCTCTTGGGGCATGTTGCACAGCAGCGCGTCGGCGACGATCACCCCGCTCTCAAAATAGTTGAGGTTCATATGGGCACTGCCTTCGACGAATTTCCAGCTGCGCTGGCTCTCGCGTGCCAGGGTGACGTCGATATGCAGTGCCGTCAGGATCTTTTCGATCAGGGCGACGACACCCGAAGGCTGATACCCCAGGCGGCGCTGCTTCGCGACATCGAGTTTAACGCCGCAGCGGGGGCAGAAGTCATTCTCTATCGCCTTCTCCTCGATGAGGTTTTTGCAGGAGAAGCAGCGGATGATGTTTTTTGCGTTCAAGGCCTTGAACGCATCGAGGGCTTCGCGGACATAGTAGTAGGGAAGGGCGAAACCGAGATTCTGCGCGTTGAGCAGAATAAAGGTGTTGACCCCGATCACCTCGCCCTGTTCATTGAGCACCGGCCCGCCGCTGTTGCCCGGGTTGATGGCCGCGTCGATCTGCAGGTATTCGAGTTCCCCCTCCAGCCGGTCCGCTTTGGAGACGATTCCCTCTGTCGCAGAGTAGTTCAGGCCGTAAGGGTGGCCGATAGCAATGGCGATGTCGCCGTCCTGTACCGGTTTTGTGCTCAGCTGCAGCGGATGTTCGATGTTCATCGGCGGCAGTGCGATGAAGGCAAGATCGAGGACCTGGTCGTCATAGATCACGGCGGCTTTTTGCCGTTTGAGCGTTTTGGCCGAGATAACGACCTCCCTCAGACCGCTTGCGACATGCGAATTGGTGACGATGACGCCGTCGATCACAAAACCGCTCCCGCTGCCGTAGGGGGTACTGATCTGGATGATGTTGTTGACGTAGGTATGCAGCATGATCTGTGTATTCATAGTTCGGTATAGTTCAGGTTTTTAAGTTGCAGATAAAAACTGTGGCTGAACTCCTCCAGTGTCGTATAGTTTAACTGTTTACCAAAGGGCACAAGGTTGGCAAACTCTTTTTGGTAGGGCTCTATGGCGTCATTGACAGCCGCGGTGATCGCCTCTTTGTCAAAACGTCCGCTCTCTTCATAATAGAGGGGCTTGTAGCCCAGAGAGACAAAGAAGTCACTGTTATTGACCTCGACCAGCAGATGCAGCAGCGCCGAATAGGAGGGATGCAGACTGTAGTTGTAGAGAATATAGAGGGCTATGTAGCGATAGATGGTAGAGACAACATGCACATAGCGATGCTGTCTGAACCAGCGCGACTTTTCAAGCGACGTCTCGATAAAGAGGGTCAACTCCTCTATGGTAGCGCTCTCCATCGGCGAAAAGGTGTAGCGTGCCTGATAGAAATTTGCCGCAAAGCTTTCGAAATCGAGTTTTTGGAGTTTTTCTGCGAACCTCTGAAGCTCGTCGTTCTTCTGTTCGACCAGCCGTTCATCTTCTGTAAAGTAACTGGTGATCTTCTCGATGATCTCCTGTGAGATATCTTTCTGCGGGACCAGCAGGTAGTCGACCTGCAGCAGCAGACTCAACAGCGTAAATGAGACGGTGCTGTTGTTATCGTTGGCGGGAAGCTCTCTGAGCTCCACCTGACTGCCGGCTATCCATCTCTGCATGGCGTCGTATTTGATCTGCAGCTCTTCTGTATCGATTGTTTTGAGATGCTCGATCTCGGTCAGTCTCCCCTGTTTGAAGTGGTAGTGGATGTACTCTTTTTCATAGTCGGCATTGAGGGCCAGTTCCCGAAGCGGGTAGAAGATCTTCTGGGGCGTCATGGTGGTGTTGTCCAGGTAGAGCTTGAGCTGAAGGAGTTGGCCGTGGGTGTAGTAGCGCACGTAGGTAAGCTGGTCGTTGCGCTCAAGAAGATGGCGTTTGATCGCGACATTCATCAGCTCTCTGCTGGTAATTGTCGCATGCGCTTCAAAGGTTCTGTCGGTTACTGCACCCTGTATGACCGCCGTGCCCTGGTAGAGTTCAAAACGGAGGGTCTCTTCTTCATAATGAAAAAGAATATTCCGGTTGGATTCGGCGCCGTTGAAGTTTTCAAGCGAACGGAGGTAGTGCTCATAGGCTTCTGTTATTCTGCCTTCCCTGAAGGCCTCCATCGCCTGGTTGAAGAGGGTGCGCTCCTGGGGATTGATCTGTGCATTGATGCTGCGGCCGAATTGATGCCGCTTCGGGTTAGAGACTGTTGAATGATGTAAGAAACGATGGAACCAACCACTCATCTTGTACTCCTGTTAAAGTGAGTATAGAACGCAGTGGCTGAAAAGCGTTTGAACCCGCTCTCTATTTCGGAAAGCTTTTCATCAGCTCTTTGATTACCTTGTTGATGTAGGCCGTTTTCTTCTGCGGCGTTTTCATCTCTTTGAGATAATCGACGGCGGTACCGCGCCAGATGATCTTGTTCTCACCCGGAACAACGGCATCGACGATCAGTTTTGCCTCTTCGTAGGTGTAGACCCGTGTCTGGGGGATCACGGCGAAACCGTAGCCATAGTAATAGGGATACATATTGACATACTGGTAGTCGGTGTCGATACGGGTCTTGGAGGTTACCCCGGTGTGAAACAGCACATAAAAATCGGCATGCTCTCTGGACGTTTCGATATACCCTTTCTGGGTCAGTTCATCTTCGATAGCAGCCGTGATACGGTCTGCCGTCAAGGTGTCTTCGCCTTCATACATCTTATGGACGATGGCAAAATTTTTGGGAGGGGTTATATCGGCCTTTGTATCGTAATCGGTCTCAACCTTCAACGTTGAACAGCCGCCGATAAGCAGCGCAAGGGCGACAGCAAGAAAAAAGCGCATGGAAACTCCTTGTAGCGTAAATTATACTATTGTAGCAATTTCTATCAAGGCCATACTTAAAAAGATGATTTAGCAGAGAACCGGGGCCCCCTTTAAATAAACGGGCAGCTCATCAACACGCTCTTCGGC
>CAZNQJ010000132.1:4753-5258 GCA_964575205.1 uncultured Campylobacterales bacterium
CAAGGTCTGCGTGCTCGGCTCGGTCGTGAGCAACACGCTCTTCGGCGAGAAGTCAACCGAACCGCAAATAGACTGCGATGCAGCTGCCTCAGGATCTTGATGATAAGTTGACGTAAAAAACAATATATTTGTTTAATTTAATCGTCAGCTTTGATACTCTATACTTCGTTTCATAATAGTCATACCTTATGGTATATATCAAGGATAATTATGGAAATCACAAAACGAAGTCTGGAGTTTTTCCCGGTGCAGCTGTTCGCTGTTGTTATGGGGATCTCGGGTCTGACGATCGCCTTTGCCAAGGCGTATCATGTGTTCGATCTTCCCTATTTTATATACGAGGGTCTGTTGCTGCTGGACACGCTGCTGTTTCTTCTGATATTGACGCTCTATCTGTATAAGTATGTTCTCTATCCCGAAGCCGTCAGGAAGGAGTCGCTGCACCCTGTCAAAAGTTCGTTTATGGCGACGATATCGATCAGTTTTCTGCTGGTCTCCATCGCCT
>CAZNQJ010000133.1:0-5228 GCA_964575205.1 uncultured Campylobacterales bacterium
CTCTCCTTCACTTGACTTACTGCATGAAATCACACTAATAATTACCAACAGTCCGACAACAGCGGTTACTATTAATTTATAATATTTCATAATACACTCCTTATCTGTGCGTTCAATATTATTATACCATATAGGTTAATTTTTGTTCTGAGTTAATATTTAATAAAGAAAGCTGCGATATAAATTTAAGTGTAAGCGTAAAAGAGATCTGGATAAAAGCAGAAAAGAGAGCCGAGCAAAACATCAACACGCGTCAGCCAAAGCTGTTTAGCCTCTGATTTTTCTATATCAGGAAATTTATTTGTTTATACCAAGTATGCAGATAAGCAAATGCTATAGAAAGGGGTTGCTAACCCTCTTTTCGGAACCGGATCATCTTAAAGCGCTCGCCCAGGAAGTCAGGCATAATCAGGATCTTCACCTTTTCAAGTTCCTGTTTGTAGATCTTCTCATCCACATTTTTCTGCAGCATCTCCAGCAGCTCAAGTATGCCCATGTTGACCAGTGCGCTCATCTGCGCCTTCAGTTCCACAAAACGTACTCCGGCCTCTTCATAGGCGTCTTTGACATGCTCGAAGGTGACGTCATAGGTGATGTCCGTTGATCCGAAAGCCTCCTCGCGGTTCAGCTCTTCATCGAAGAAGGGATAGACCTTGTGTTTGTCGTAGACCCTCAGCGAAAAGTCGGGACGGGCCATCATCTCACCGTAATCAAAGCTCATAAACTCAAAACGTTTTGCCGCACCGGACATCTCTTTGGCAAACTCCTCGTAGCCTACGGCGATCTCGCCGCGGTCTTTGTGATAGAGAGCCGCTTTGGCACTGACCCATTCGTTATCGACATCAAACTCGACATTCCCATTCTCCTCAACGCGTCCCGTTTTACCTTTAAAAAAGAGCTCGCACGGAAAGGCATCGAAGATCTCGTTGGCAATAAAGAAAGCGTTGTCGAGACTGAGTTCGCTCAGGCTTTTGACATGAGAGAGTCTGATCGCGTCACCGAAAGATTCGCGCAGGTAGCTGCGCTGCTGCTCCTGCAGGGCATCAAACCGCTCAACGATGACAAAATCAAAACTTTGAAGCAGTTCAGGCCGAAGGGTGTAAAGAAATTCGATGACATCCGCGATGAAATAGCCGTGATGTGCGCCGATCTCACAGATGGTGGCGTCTCTGCTTAAAAAACCCTCGTCCACAAGCGCGATAATATGTTTGGCGATCGTACCGCCGAAGAACTTGGAAGTCGAGACGGCCGTATAGAAGTCACCCTCTTTGCCGATGGCGCGGTAGTCCGCATAATACCCCTGCGGACCATAGAGCCATGCCGCCATATACTCACTAAAGGTCATTGCTCAGCTTTTCATAGAGGGTCAGGAGCTCAAGCTGCTTATCGATCTGATAGATCTTTTTGTTGATCTCTTCGATCTTCATGGAGTTCGAAAGCAGGTCAACATCATACTGGGTTTTATACCCTGCCCTGAAAAGGCCTTTAGTGTCTTCCAGCAAGGTTCCGTAAAGTATTCGGTTCTCCTGTGCCAGCGCGATCTTCTTGTCATATTTGACCAGATTTTGCATCACCTGCTCATAGAGTAGTTTGAGTTCGCGTTTTTTGTCGTCGATGACGATTTTCGATCTGAGATACGCCACTTTTGCGGCTTCAAAATCGTTATAGGCGTTGATATCCAGCGGCATTGAAGCACTCAGCCCATAACGGTAATAGCTTGTTTCAGGATTGTCTATCGTCGTAAATCCGGTACTCGGAAGGTAGAAGTTCGACTGCTGCTTCTGCCAGTTGTACGAGGCCTGCAGATTGATGGAAGGAAGATATTTGACTAAGGTGACGTTTTTATTGTAGCGGCTCTTCTCACTGTCACTCTCGGCCAGTTTGATGTCAATGTTCTGTTCAAGGAACCTCTGCTCGTCTATAAGTGCCAGAAAGGGAATCCTGGCCGATTCAGGATCCATATCACTGATCTTTTTGAACTGGGCTATCAGCTGCGCGTTTTGTGTCTCGAGATCATACAACGCCTGAGTGGCAACATTTTTTTCGATAATGGCATTGTTCAAAAAGCCGGAATCGAGCTGACCGTTAAGGTACTGCTCACGGTTCTGCTCAAGGTTGATGTCGGAGTTTGCTATCTGAAGCTGCTGTTTTTCGATTCTCATTTCAGACTGTTTGATCTGCATCAGCAGATCGACCGCCTGTTTGATCAGTATCCGTTTCTGCTGGTCGATACTGTAGTTGGCGAACTCGCGTGAAGCATTGGCAAATTTGACGCCGTAGATGATCCCGCCGCTTTGAAAGATCGGCTGGTCGATCGCGATCGCCGCACTCTGGTTTTCAACCTCTTTACGCCCCTGTTCATTGTACGGGTTTGAACGGCTGATGCTGTATGAGAGCATTAACGGTTTGATCCAGGAGTCGTGCAGTTTTGAGCTCTCCTGGTCCGCTTTTTCATACTCGTAACCAAACTGCCTGCGCTTGAGTTCTGACAGGTAATCGTCCAGAGAGCTGCCCGATGTTTTCTGTTCGCTCTCGCTCATCTGCTGAGCATCGAAAAGGAGGGTTGCATTCTGATCGTTAACGCTGGCAGCATCGCTTGCCATCACCGTGACAGCAAGCAAAATGCTACAGACTGCTGATAGCTTTTTCAAGTCGTTTGAAGCCCTCATCCATCTCATCCTTCGTAATTGTTAACGGCGGTAAAAAGCGCAGTGTATTGCGTCCGGCACGCAGCACCATCACACCGTGTTCACGCGCGGCAGTGATGACGGCAGCCAGGGTAGCGGCATCGACCACGCGCAGACCGCGCATCAGACCGAAACCGACCGCTTCGGTAAAGATATTGCTGTGCGCTTTCTGCACCGCTTCGAGTTTCTGGGCAAAGGCGATAATGGCCTCATCAAGCGAACCGCTCTGTTTGTAGGCGCTTAAAATATCGACCACCGTGCTTGCCGCCGTGGCCGAGAGGTAGTTGCCGCCGAAGGTCGATCCGTGATCGCCGGCGCCAAGGACCTCTTTTTTACTCGTCATCACCACGCCGATCGGCACGCCGCCGCCGAGCCCTTTGGCGAGCGTGATGATGTCGGGTTCGATCTCATAGACATTTGATGCCAGGAATTCGCCCGTGCGGTAGACGCCGGTCTGGACCTCGTCGACGATCAGCAGCACATCTCTCTCTTTCAGGAAAGCGGCAAGCTTCTGCACCTTCGCTTTATCGATCGGCTGGACCCCGCCCTCGCCCTGGATCAGTTCGATCATCACCGCGACCGTATGGTCATCGACCTGTGATGCGATCTGGTCGATATCTTCGGCATAGACAAAACCGTCAGGAAAGGGACCGAAATAGTTGTGCATCGACTCCTGCCCCGTCGCTTTGACCGTTGTGATCGTCCGTCCGTGGAAAGAGTGCCGCAGCGTAATGATCTTGTAGCGTTTCATCTTGCCGTCGACCTCGCCGTATTTGCGTGCGATCTTGATGGCCCCCTCGTTGGCTTCGGCCCCGGAGTTGCCAAAGAAGCACTGCATGTCGTAGCCGCTCTCTTTGACGATCTTTTTCGCAGCCTCTTCCTGCGGCGGGATCTGATAGAGGTTGGAGATATGGATGATCTTTTTGACCTGTTCGCAAAGGGCCTGCGTCAGAGCATTGTCGCCATGGCCGACACTTACCACACCGATGCCGGAGGTGAAATCGATATACTCTTTGCCGTTGATATCGGTCAGCGTCGCATTTTTTCCGGAGACAAACGTGATGTCTGCGCGGGCATAGGTTGGCAATACATAAGATTTTTCTAACATTTTTCTACCTTTATTTTTTTTTCCTGATAGGCCGCATTCTTGCCTTCATAACTGAGCCTGGAATCACTCAAAACATTCACACCCGGGGTCCCTGAATAGATCAGAGCACAGTCATCTCTCAGACGCTCGTCCAGGGCCACTTCCAACTCCAATGTGCCGTTATCGGAACTGATACGGACCGTCTCTCCCTCTTTAAAACCGTGCGAAGCATTGAGATGGACACGCTTCTCCCTGTTAAACTGGGAGTTGAGACTGTGTTCGCTTTTTGCCGTGATCAAAAAGAGGTCATTCTCCATATCGGCATCAAAGGCATACTCTTCCAAAAAGCAGAACATTCCGTCATCCGTATCAAACCCTTCGCTGTAGGGAACCGTTTCCCGCCCTTTAACGACCTGGTCGTTTTCGCGGGCCTCCGCAAAGCTCTGAAAATGCTCCAGGTAGCTGAGCTCGCTGTCGATCTCGATGTCAAAGGCCCTGCAGAGTTTTTGCGCAAGATCATACTCGCTGATCCCCTTTTCGCTCTCAATCACCTTGGGCATATCCAAAAGCCCGGGGTGCCCGTAAGAGCTGCGGATATCATCTTTTTCCAAGAAGTTTTTGGCGGGGATGACCAGGTCGGCGATTTCCGAGGTCTCGTTCTCGTAGAGACCGTAGTAGACCACAAAAGGAGTTTTTGCCATAGAGGCACGGACTTTGTTGGTGTCCGGCATCTGGTTAAGCGGATTTGCACCCTGGATAAACGCCACCTCAAAACGGCCGAAATCGACATTGCCCACCGAGACAGGTTTCGCCCTGGAGCGGCGGTTGAACGGAGAGGCTATCCCCTCATTCGAGTTGCCCAGAAAATTGACCCCGCACCCCTCTTTGCCGAAAAGTCCCAACATCGCGCCCAAAGAGTCGATAGCGCGCATCACCTCGTCGCCGTTTCGGTACTTCTGGATCCCGACGCCCGCGAGGATCACCGTGCGTCTGCCCTGGATCAGTTCGATGATCCTGCCGATATCGCCTAAACTCACATCGATGCTTTCGAGAACGGCTTTGATGCGAACGGTCTGCGTCAGTTCATAAAAATCTTCATACCCTGGAGCATAGGCTTCCAGGAACCCGGCATCTTCCGCACCGTTGATCAGCACAAAACGGCTCAACAGCAGTGCCAGGTAGAGATCGCCCCGCGGCTTGATCTGAAGATAAAAATCGGCACTCTCCGCCATCTTCGTCCTGACAGGATCGATAACGATGATCTTTTTGTCCTTCAGAAACGGCAGAAGATGCGAGTTGGTGGTGTGGATGTTGCGCCCCCATACGATCACCACCTCCGCCTTTTCGATCTGCTCAGGCGGGAGCAGACGGTTCGAACCCCGACCTTCCAGAATTCCCGCTTCACCGGCACCGTCACAGAGAGAACCCTCTGTCAATGTCGCCCCGTATGATGC
>CAZNQJ010000134.1:0-5200 GCA_964575205.1 uncultured Campylobacterales bacterium
GTTCAAAAAACGGTACCCTGACATCGCTTCCAAAACCTTCGATCGACACCGGTATGGGACTTGAACGTGTGATCGCAGTGAGAGAGGGCGCATTAAGCAACTATGACACCTCGCTTTTTATGCCGATCATCAACAAGGTTGCCGAGTTGACAGGCAAAAAGTATCTCTATAAAAGCGGTGCCTCTTTCCGTGTCATCGCCGACCACATCAGAACGGCGGTCTTTCTGCTCGCACAGGATGTGAACTTCTCGAACGAAGGGCGCGGCTATGTGCTCCGCCGCATCTTGCGCCGTGCCGTCCGTCACGGGTATCTGCTCGGTCTCAATGAGGCCTTCATGTATAAACTGGTCGATATTCTTGTCGAACAGATGAAAGAGGTCTATCCGTACCTTGTGAACAAAGCCGAGAGCGTAAAGACGCAGATCCAGCTCGAAGAGGAGCGCTTTTTCAAAACGATCGCTTCGGGGATTGAACTTTTCAATGAAGAGCTTGCAAAAACCAAAGAGGTCTTCAGCGGCGAGGTTGCTTTTAAACTCTACGACACCTTCGGTTTTCCGCTAGACCTGACCGAAGACATGCTTAAAGAGAAGCATCTTAAGCTTGACATCGAGACCTTTGAGCGCCTGATGAGTGAGCAGCGCTCACGTGCCAAAGCGGCATGGAAGGGGAGCGGTGACGCGGCTATTGAAGGCGACTTTAAAGCACTGCTGGAGAAGTTCGGAAAAAACAGTTTTGCCGGTTATGAAAAACGCGAAGCTGTGTCAAAGGTGCTTGCGCTGCTGAGCGAGGATTTCAAGATCGTCGACGAACTGCACCCGCGCCAAAAAGGGTGGGTGCTGTTGGAGAACACCCCTTTTTATGCCGAGAGCGGCGGACAGGTCGGCGACAGAGGAATATTGGAAGGGTATGCCAACATCATCGATACCAGAAAGTTTTTTGACCTTAACCTTTCCGAGATGGAAGTAACAGCCCTTCTGAAGACGGGTATGAGTGTCAATGCAAACGTGGATATTTTGCGCCTTGAGGTCGAGAAACACCACTCGGCGACCCATCTTCTCCATGCCGCGCTTTATGAGATCCTCGGTGACCACATCTCGCAGGCGGGTTCAAGCAATGATGCAACGCGTCTTCGATTTGACTTCTCGCATCCCAAGGCGATGAGCAGTGCGGAGATCGCTGAGGTTGAGGAGAGGGTAAACTATCAGATCCTTCGCGGCATCGAGCGTGTTACGAAAGAGATGGCGATCGAAGAGGCCAAAGAGTCCGGTGCCAAAGCACAGTTCGGCGAGAAGTACGGCGATAAGGTGCGCGTAGTCGGTTTCGGCGACGCCTCGGTCGAGCTCTGCGGCGGGACCCATGTCAAGAACACATCATCGATCGGTACTTTTATCATCACCAAAGAGAGCGGTGTCAGTGCCGGCGTACGCCGAATCGAAGCGGTCTGCGGCAATGCCGCCTACAACCTTTTCAAAGAGCAGCGCCACACGCTTAACCTCGTTTCCGAAGAGGTCAAGAACCGTGACGTCCTGATCGGGGTAAGCAAACTCAAAGAGCAGGTCAAAACCCTTAAAGAGGAGCTTCAGGAAGCGCTTAGCGCCTCAAAAGAGGAGCTTAAAGCGCTGGAGATCAACGGAGTAAGCGTCTACATCGAAGAGATCAAAAGCGGTGATGTCAAGACGCGCATCGACGAGCTTAAGAACAGGCACGACAGTGTTGCGGCGATGCTCTTCCAGGTCAAAGACGACAAGGTCATTATCGCCGCAGGCGTCAAAGAGGCCAAGGCCAAGGCGGGTGACTGGATCAAAAAGATCGCACCGATCCTCGGCGGCGGAGGCGGCGGCCGTCCCGACTTTGCACAGGCGGGCGGAAAAGATGCCTCCAAACTCCCCGAAGCCATGGAAGAGGCACTAAGCTTTATCAAAGCGGAACTTTCCTAAATTAGCGTCAAAGCAGTCCGGAAGACTCCTTCCCCGGACGCAAAAAAGGATTTTTTATGAAAGATATCATGGTTGAGCTTTTCTGGAACCACACTGAGCTCTTCGTCTTTTTGCACGTTGTCAGTGCCGTGGTCTGGGTCGGCGGCATGATCGCGATGCGTTTTGCGGCGCACTATTCGTTTCAGGAACTCGAACCGGCGCTGAGGCTTCCCCGAACGGCACAGGCGCTTGGAAACCTTTTCAAGATCGTCGCACCGTTTGTTGTCATTCTGATAATTACCGCTGTCTTTATGGCAGTGGGCTGGGGTTTCAGAGCGGCAGCGGTCGATGCCGGCGGCAACATCATCGATCAGGCGGCGTTTGTCGTCTATCAGCTTGTGCATGTCAAAGAGGCGATCTGGCTGGTCATGGCGCTGAATTACGGCTATATGGTCTGGCGTCTTGTCAAAGCAAAAAAATTCATTGCGCTCGGCGACATGCCGGCGGCCAAGGCGATGCTCGGGCTGATAGGAAAATACCTTGTGCCGCTCAATATCGCGCTCGGTCTGATCGCGATCTACCTCGGTGTCACACTGAGATATTCCCACACCTAGGGTACGCTTTTTCTGAACCTGGTTCAGGAGCTCTGCCGAAAAGGAGATCCATGCTCTCTTCTACAATCCGTCTCTGCTCCCAGTCTGAAAGCAGGGCACTTCTTTTGCGCAATGCAGGTATAAACTTTATTCAAAGTCCTGTTGATTACGATGATATGCCGCGTCAAGAAATCCTCCTAAACGGAGGATTTTAGTGGATAAGGTAGCAACAATGGACTCTCATCAAATTCGACTCTGCTCACAATCAGAAAGTCGCGCAAGTATATTACGTAATGCAGGTATAAGCTTTGTGCAGTCTCCCGTCGATTTTGATGAGGAACTCATCGTCGCGGACTCCCCCAAGAACTTTGTCTATCAGGCGACCCTCGGTAAATACAGAGAAGCCCTCAAAACCTACGACTACAAAGCAGTACCGCTCCTGGTCTGCGACACGGTCGTCACCTCTCAGGGGAAGATCCTCCGCAAAGCAAAATCGTTGGAAGATGCGAGAGGGATCCTGCAGACACAGAGCGGCAGCGTCACCTCCATCGTCACCTGCATGATCTACAAAAGCGAAAAACTGGAACTGATCGATATCTCCTCAACCGACTATCTCTTCGAACCTTTCGATGCACAGGAGCTTGAAGCCTATCTCGCCTCGGGCGAGTGGCAGGGTAAAGCCGGCGGCTGCATGGTCGAAGGGTTCTGCAAGCCCTATATCAAAGAGGTGAAAGGGTATGAGTCCTGCGCGATGGGGCTCAGTGTCGAGGTACTTTTGCCATGGATCGCATTCGGGGAGAAACATGAAGAAGCTATTTAAACGGGGATTGCTTATAACACTTCTGCTGGTGACAGGCTGTGCGAAGACCCCGGTGACAAACCGCACGCAGTTTATTCTGGTCTCCAATCAGCAGGAGATGGCGCTGGGGCTGAGCGAGTCTGAAAAGATCAAACAGTCGTCTACATTGAGCAGTGACAAGCAGCTGGTTGCACGCATACGCCGGATCGGCGACAAGATCGCGAAGGTGAGCGGCCGCGATGATTTCCAGTGGGAGTTTAATGTTATCGAATCGGATCAGGTCAACGCCTTCTGTCTTCCGGGCGGAAAGGTCTTCTTTTATACCGGTATTCTGAAGATCATGGACAGTGATGACCAGATCGCCGCCGTAATGGGGCATGAGATCGCCCATGCGCTGGCACGACACGGCGCGGAGCGCATGTCGATGCAGATGGTAAGCCAGGCCGGCGGTCAGATTCTGGGCGCCGTGCTTGAAGTGCCTGCGCAGTATCAGGGACTGTACGAACAGGCTTACGGTTTGGGGACAAACGTCGCCGTCATGCTGCCGTTCAGCCGCAGCCATGAGCATGAGGCGGACCAGATCGGCGTCTATCTGATGTGGAAAGCCGGGTATGACCCTAACGAAGCGGTCGTATTCTGGAAAAAGATGATGAACGCTTCACAGGGAAAAAGTGTGCCGGAATTTCTCTCAACGCACCCTTCCGACCAGTCGCGCATAAATGAGATCAATGCCTTTATCAAGACATTGCCCGAAAAGCGGTAGGTATGAAAAAACGAATTGCCAGTATGCCGAAAGTATTTATTGCCTCAGACGGTACAATGTCACTATGAACTTCTATGAAAACGAACTCGCCGCACTGCACCGTTCAGGCCGCTACCGTGAACGCCGTATCTTTGATGAGAGCATTGTCGACATGGCCTCAAACGACTATCTCGGTCTGGCCCACAATAGAGCGATATTGGAGGCGGCGATAGAAGAACTGCGCACTTTGGATTCGCATGCTGCAAAGGCATCGATGCTGGTCAACGGCTATACCAGGGTCCACCGGGATTTTGAACGTGCCTTGTGCGAGGCAAACGGGTTTGAAGCGGGTGTGATCCTCGGTTCGGGCTTCAATGCCAATATCGCTTTGATCGAGACGCTTGTCCGCAAGGGCGACGCGCTTTTTATGGATGAGAAGTATCATGCATCCGGTGTTTTGGCCGCACAGCTGATCGGCGGGGAGCTGCATCTTTTTGCCCATAATGACGCTTTCGCTTTGGAGGCCTTGCTAAAAGCGTCCGGCGCCAGGCGCAAGATCATTGCGGTTGAGGGGATCTACTCGATGGACGGCGATCTGGTGCCCCGCGAGATCATCGAGCTTGCCGATCAATACAACGCCCTTTTGATCCTTGACGAAGCGCACAGCTCCGGTGTGATCGGCGGGAAGCTGATGGGGATACTGGACCACTACCATATCGACGTCAAACCCAACTACATCAAGATGGGGACACTGGGCAAGGCCTACGGCAGTTTCGGCGCCTACATCCTGGCCTCTTCGCACATCATCGACTTTCTGATCAACCGCGCAAAGCCGATCATCTACGCAACAGCGCCTTCGCTGTTCGACACGCTTTTAGGCCATCATGCTCTCCGCTACATCCAGGAAAATTCCAGGGAGTTGAAAGCTGCGATAAGCCGCCGTCAGGAAATCGTCAAAGCGGTCTTCGGTATCGAAGTCGGCGGTCTGATCGTTCCGATAGAGGTCGGGGATAACCGCAGGGTGATGGCGATCCAGAAAGAGCTGCTGGACGAAAAGATTCTCGTCGGGGCGATACGGCAGCCGACGGTACCCTCGGCCATCATCCGTTTCATAGCACGACTCGGACCGGATGAAGAGGCGTTCCGGGAA